>JBAYTJ010000053.1:0-8776 GCA_041675665.1 Acholeplasma sp.
CAGCCATATGTGCAAAGACTGCACCATTTTCTTTATGTCCGTATGCAAATCCATATGCACGACCCATATTCGTTAACACTTCATGATAATTACTGTTTAATCTGTAGCCACCAACAGATTGATCAAACAATAAATTCTTCGTTGATGTAGCTATTTTGTTTGCTTGATTCTTTGTTGCTACCATGTTGAGTAATGCCATTGTTTGACCGGTTAATGATATTTGATTTGCACTATCTGCAAAGTTACCATCGTTATTAATGTAACTTTGGTAATATGTATCAAACCATGCTTTGTCTTGTAAATATGCCTTTTTATGATTTGATAGATTTCTTAATTGTTGGGTGATACTTTGCTTATCATAAGATTTTTGAGATTCATTAAAACTTGCAACTTGATCAAAATACTGATTTAAATCTATTTGTTTAAAAAGTAATTTATATAATGCTTCAAATAAATGAATTTCTTTAGTATTTAAAGCTTCAATCAAGTCTGCTAAAATCATTAGATTATTGGCATAAAAATGTGTAAATGCGATTGTTTCACCGAACTTATTTGCCATATCTAAACCATCATTCCAATCAGCATCTTCTAATCTTGTAAAGCCATGATCTCCAACGTTAAAATATCCAACAAGATTTTGAAGTATTAAATGTTCTAAGATCGTTCCTTCATAATATAAGACATTATTCAAATCAAAATTTGTTTTCATACGTTTTGTATAATGTGTAAATTGATCATCAAAATAAGTTTGTTTTTCTAGCAGAAAATCAATATCTCCAGTTTCATCAATATACATCTTTGTTGTTAATAATGGCCAGCAACCATGATCACTCCATACACGAACAATTTTATTTCTATCTGCTTTAAATTCACCTGGTTTATTACCAATAATGGTCGCATTTGTACCATCAATTCTAACACCTTTAAAGTTATTATATAATACATCTTTCACAGTTGTATCATTACTTACAATTAATGATAGTAAATCTTGCCATAAATCACGCCAACCACGTCCACCATGACCATAATCATGATGTGGCATGTAGGAATTACCAAAAAAACGTCTAAGTATTGGTTGAAGTGTTACCCATTTAAGTTGGTTCGTTCTTTCATGGGAAGTCATTTCAAAACCAATGTATGCTGTTTCTTTTTTAAACTTTTCTTGAACGGCCAATAATGATTCATTAAATTGTGTTGTATTTAAGTATTTTTGATTTAACTGAATGATATCCTTTGAC
This sequence comes from Acholeplasma sp., assembly GCA_041675665.1. Taxonomy (GTDB): domain Bacteria; phylum Bacillota_I; class Bacilli_A; order Acholeplasmatales; family Acholeplasmataceae; genus Acholeplasma. The sequence goes on from JBAYTJ010000053.1 coordinate 1,239, forward strand.
CGATCACTAATTGATATACTAACATATAGTTTTACTTCACCAGCTGTAGGTATATTGATGTTTTCATATCTTATTGCACCAATCGCTTCATAACCTTCAACTTTGCTACCAACAGGATATGTTTTAACCATTTTAGGAAAACTTAAAGAACCACCGCCAATAAAATCATCTAATACTGGTATGTAACTGGTTGGTTTATGATCATCAATGTGTGTAAAGACACTATATGATGTTTGATTGATTCCATGACCACGCTCATCAAATGATAAGGTTGGTTCAACAACAATGCCACCATCAACGACCATGATCCGATTAAGCAATGATGTGACATGACGATGATCAAATAAATTTTCTGCACTTCTGCCATAAATTGGCATAGCTGTTGTTATATGCATTTTTAGTGGTTTATCTAATAAATTCTTAATAACAACCTCATGTAATTCAACTGCATCATCCAATGTCAGTAGTGAGGTTGTTGTTAAACTAAATACATCATTACGTCTATTCACTGTTTGATATAACATACCATAATGATATGTCACTTCATCATTTTGTTGGTCTACTGTTTGACCATTTAGTTTATAGGTTTTACCACCGACTTCAAACAAGATATTACGTGAAAACTCTAGGTTATAAAGATCCATCTCACTGACAGGTTTTAGTGCATAATGATGGTAATCTGTTTTAAAATCTCCACCAAAAAACGGTGTGAGGGAACTATATGCACCATTAAAGTTAAAAAGTGGCAAATAATATCCTTGATTGCGCTTAATTTTTATGTATGTTTTCTTATCCATTTTTTTCACCTATCCCATTGTTTTTATAATACTTTTACTTTTTAAAATGATATCCCCTATAAACTTTCGTAAACTCTAACCCAATCTATTTCTAATTTTGCAGGAAAATCACTATCGCTAGGTTCTCTATAATTATCAAAATGACCACCAACTGCTAAATTAATAATTATATAAAATGGTTGATCAAATGGACCAAATCCTTCATAGTTTGGAAAATCTTCTGTAACTCTTGTATGATATACGACATCGTTGACTAAAAACTCAATTTTGCCTGGTTGCCACTCAACTGCATAAACATTAAACTGGTCGATGGATACGCCACTTGGTAAACTATAGTCTTGATGTAAGTAGGAATGATGTCCACCATTCCATGAACCAAAATATGGACCAACATTACTAAAATGTACAGCAGAACTAACTTCAAATGGTCTGCGACCTCTAAGCTCTACAATATCAATTTCACCATTATATGGCCAGCCATTACCATAAGTCGTCTGAGCAGGCATTAACCAAAACGCTGGCCAAAAACCATCACCTAATGGCGCTTTCATACGTGCTTCAAATCTACCATATGTTTGTCTAAAACCATCTTCATTATCTCTAAAACTATTGTGTGTTTCATAACTAACTATTTTACCAGAGGTGTATGTAAAATGGCTATCAGCACGGCCTGTTTCTTGTCTGGCATGAATATTTAAGATGCCATCTAAAACTTCTATGTTATCTCTCGTATAATATTGTTTTTCAGAATTACCCCAAGCCCAAATACCATACTCTGATCCAGTACCTTCTTGTTACTCCCACTTATTGGTGTCTAACGTTGTGCCATTAAATTCATCATAAAAGGTTAGTTTTCGTCCGGTTTCACTTTCTAGTTCATAATAAGCATCTAATGTAATATCACCATCAATTGGTGTATTAAAGTCAAATATGTCTTGTCCTAATAACCAGTACTGGAAATTATAATCAGGTTTAACAGGGTCTGCTGGTCTTGTTACTAAGCCATTTTCAATAACCTCAACGACAACTGATGATGAACCATTATTAAAGTTAAAGGTTACTTCATAGGTTGTCTCGTTTATAACATCATCATTAATAGATAATACATATACGGGATATTGTTTAGTTTTAAGTTGACCATCAAAGCGTACACTTAACGTTAAAACAACCCATGTTGAGCGTTCAGGTCTAGTTACTAGGCCATCATTACTTATAACATTCGGATGTGAAGATGACCATACAAAAACTGCATCTGCTTCTAGATCAGAATAATTTGGTAAATCCAAATCATATCTGATGGCACCTTCATTGTCATTTTCTTGGTATATAATTGTTACTTCGTCAAATATTGCTTTAAAGGGATCACTTGTTTCAAACAAGTCACACGATACGAGTAATATTGTAAACATTGTAATGACCAGGGCTAAAAACATCTTTTTATTCATTATGTTAACCTCTCATATGCACGAACCCAGTCAATTTCCATAACGGCTGGTAAATCTTCATCTGGATTAATATTTTGTAGTGGATCAAACTTACCACCATAAGCTAAATTTAAAATAATGTAAAAGTCTTGATCAAATGGTGCATTAAAAGCTCTTGTATGATAGACATAGCCATCAACAGAAAACTCCAACTTTCCAGGTTGCCACTCAACAGCATACACATGGAAGTTTTGAACAGACTTTTCACCTAAGTCATAAGAATTTGATGAATGCACACCATCTCTTGTATGATGTAGTGCTGAAGATACACGATTCGGTATACGACCCATGTTTTCCATAATATCAATCTCACCACTTAATGGCCAGTGCCCATAAACGCTATCTTTAGGCATCATCCAAAATGCAGGCCACAAGCCATGACCACTTGTTACACGGATTCTTGCTTCAATTCTGCCATAGGTTTGTGCATGTGTACCAAGCGTTGCAATTCTAGCTGATGAATATCTTTTAGAAAGTGGCATCATTTCTTGTCTTAAATGTATTTTTAAAGTACCATCAGAAAGTTCTACATTATCTTTCGAATACCACTGGAATTCACCATTACCCCAACCATCAGTTAGACCATAATCTGTACCGTTACCTTCTTGAAAAATCCATTTGGTTTCATCTAAACTCATACCTTCAAACTCATCTTGGAAAGTTATTTGTCTACTTGAGATGACCGGTGTATCAAAACCATCTAATAATTGCCATTGTTGTTTAATTGGTGTTTGAATAACCTGGAAATCATATTCATTATGAGCTTCTTTGTTATTTAACTCAACATATAAAGTTAAAGTAACCCATGTTGTTTCTTGGGGTCTATTAACCCGACCTAATTCATCTAAAATATTTGGATGAGAAGACACCCAAATAAGTGTTGCATCTGGTGCAACATCTGAGTAATGTAATAAATCAATATCTTGGGTGACATTATCCATATCATCTTCGCCATGGAAAATGAATGAGACCTCATCAAAAATATCATCAAATATTTTAGTTGAACTACTTGAGTTTGTATCACATGCGATTAATGCAAACGATACAAATAGTGTAATCATTAAAGTATATATTTTTTTCATGCCTTGTCCTCTGCTTAACAGATAATAAATGGCAAGTAGAACCCTTGCCATTTATATCTTAATGTGTGAAATTTATTCGTTATAGTATTTGGCCCATTGCGAGAATACTGATGGAATTGAAGCCTTACCACCTTTGGTTGCACCAACAGGTTGTAAGTATTGTGTTTCTTCACCTTTTTCAGGTGTTGCATATTCTAAAACTTCCATAACACTGTCATTAACAACATAAATACCAGTCGTGTTTGATGAGAAGTTATATCCAGTAATTAAATTGCTACCAAGTAATGCTGATGGCATAACAAGCGCATCTTTAACACGTGCACTACCACCAATCATACCAGCAATCGATCCGCCTGGAACTTCCCAGCCTTCTGTTGAGCCCCATGATTTAGCTGCTGTAACAGAACCACTAAAGTATACATTTTCAATCATTGCATTACCTTCCATTAAACCTGCAATGCCGCCTGTAAATCCATCACCAGTTATCGTTGCATTAACGACAGCTAAGTTTCTAACTGTACCTGTTAGGTTCGGGAATATGGATACAAACATAAAACTTGTAATACCTTCTGTGTTTGTTTCACTAAATGCATTTGGATGTGCACTACCAGTTAATTTAAAGTTTTTAAGTGCGAAACCTTTACCATCAAAAATACCTGAGAATACACCGGTTGGATCAACAACCCCTTGCCAATTGACAGAACCAATACGACCAAGTGGTTTAATTTCAGCACCACCAAAGTCAATATCATTTGTTAATTCATAATTTTTACTAAAATCAGTAATTGCCATAAACTCTGCTGCTGTGCTAATCTTACCATCTGTTAAATCAGGTTCTTCATCATCTGGTTCTTCATCAACAACTGCTTTCATCACTGTAAATGAGATTGAACCTGATGCTTCCATGCCACCTACTTCAACAAATACTTCAACCTTAACGCGCATATTACTTGCTGGTCTAGTTACAACACCAGCATCGGTAATAACGTCTAAGTTTTCAGATACCCATTCTATGGTTGCACTTGAATCAATTTCAGATTCTGTTGGGAAAAATAAATCACCTGTTACATTTGTTCTTGAATCATCTGTTTGGTATTCTATATTTCCTAATACTTCATCAACTATATCTTGTGCTTTATTGCCTGATTCACCACATGCTACTAAAATTAGTGCAAAAAGTGTTATCATCATTAAGCTTATTGTTCGCTTCATTTTCATCTTTTTATTGCTCCTTCTTAAATTTAGGATACCGATTTCCTTCATATACATTATACCCTTGAATTATGTCAATTGTCAACGCTTTCATGAAAAATAAACCGATTTCTTTATATATTGTAATTTTTATTGATTTTTTACATATTTTTAGTCATTATTGACCAAATTTGTTTTCTTGAATAATTCATGTGGCCATTTAAATTTAAACTTACGTGCAATAATATCAAGTAAGAACAAACTCAAACTAATAATGATTAAAGTTAGTGATGGATCAATTGTTTCTGATATTGTCTCTGCTTCTAATGTAAACATCAAATCACCATCTACAAAGTATTGACCACCACCAGATGTTGCAATTTCTTCCATTAAGACAATTGAATCTTCTTCATCAAAATGATTGATATACTCATCTGAGTATGAATAGGTTGAATAATCATATGATGTCGATATAATACTACCGTTACTTGCATATTTAATGATTTCAAGTGTATATATACCTGGCAAGTTACGGTTAAATGTACCACTAAATGTTGTTCTTGAAAGCGATGTTAGAGAAATTCTTGTTTTCTGATTATCTGGTGTAATTATACTTGCACGTAAGGTTTCACCTGTTTCAATCATTGTACGTATTCGAATTGTACTCAAATGATTTTGATTGGCATAACTAACATTCACATTTTGACTATTTATAACATCAGATCCCGGTAATAAACTCTCAACCATACCTAATATAAAGGCACGTCCAATAAAATGTTGTACAAAACTCTCTGAAAAGCCATCAGAACGACCATTTAAATCCGTCATGAAACTACCAACTTTACCACTAATAGCTGTTGGGCGCCATTCTACATATAATGGGTCATCACCTTCTGTTTTAACGATCATATTTGCTTCTGGCTTAACACGTGTACCATAATACCCGTCTAATGGTTGTAGTTCACCAATGGATGCAAATGCCGGAATTAAACTGGTAAAGACACCTGTAAATGTCTCCTCATTAACAAAATCACCACTTTGAGCTTGTTCAGTATCCTCTAGCATTATATCGTATAACTGACTGGCATCAGTCACTCTATAGTAAGCACCACGGTTATTATAAACACGGACCATTGCCTCTACCTTTTCAGGATCCAGTTGGTTTTCACCAACATTACCAAGTGCGATTGTAGAAACTGAGATATCAGTTAAGCTATCAAGTACACCAGTATATAGACTAATATCATCTTGTGGTCCACCATCTGTTAAGAAAATAATATGTTTTTGTGAATTATTAAACCTTGGATCACTTAACATTTCCTTGGCTTTTTGAAGACCTTGGACATATTGTGTACCCGAACCTGTTGTCAGTGCATCAATTTGTAGTTTAATATCTTCTATATTATTTACAGAAGTCATTTCAATCAGATCTCTTTGGTTGGCATCAAATGTTGCTACACCAAACATATGTGTTGTATCACCACGACTATCAAATAATGCTTGAACGCTTGCTTTCGCACCCTCTTTTGCTAAGAAAAACTTATTTGAACCATTGGCTGTCATACTGCCTGATGCATCCATTACAATAACAACTGCCATTGATTTAGGGTCTGTATTAGATTCAACTGGTAAGAGTTGATCGAAGGTACGATTGACACCATCACCTGCCATATCTTGTTGTTGATATGCTCTATCGCCACCAATAGTCAATAAGCCACCACCATAGTTTCTTACATAAGTGTTTAATAATGATTCAAAACCACTTGGTGTTAAGTCACTATTTTTAACATTGACTAAGATGACTTGTTGATAAATTGTAAGTTCACTTAAACTAGCTGGTAATTGATCAACACCAATACGCGTGACATCATAGCCATCGTTGACTAAAATGTCATTTATGACTTGACCATCATTTGTACTACCTTCAATAATTAAAATACCTTGAGATGCTTCATTTGTAATATAGACAAAGCCATAATAAACATTGTTTTCTATGATGGTATCATCAAAATCAAGCTCTACCTTAACTTCAGTTAATCCATAGTCTACAAAAACATGTTCAAAACTATATGTCAAGGTACCTGGATTTAACATAACTTCTTGTGTATCACTTATCAATACACCTTCACTATTGGTATAACTTATATTTAAGTCAGCAAGACCTGTTGTAACACTATCAATAACTACATTCATAACTGTACTCATACCACGTACAGGATTTTGTGGTAGGACTAAACGTGAAATCTGTGCATCCATTTGATATGATTTTGGTTGAATATACTTAACATCAACACGTGTACCACTATCTGCTAATGCTTTAGCAGCAATAGTGGCATGACCATCTGTTTGACGACCATCACTAACTAGAATAATACGTCCATCCACTTTATTATCCAACTGGTTTTGGGCATAGAGTAATGCTTGTTCTATATTGGTTGCTGCACGATTTGCTTGTAATTTATTGTTGGTATAATTTAATAAAACAGCTGCTTTGTTTCTACCCATTTGTGCAACATAAATGGTATCTTGACCAAACTCCATAATACCTATATTATAGTCACTTGGTAATTGTTCAACGACATCTTCTAAAAAGTTTTGAATTGCTTCTTGATTATCCATTTGACTGGTTGATTGGTCGATTAAAACAATAATGTCTGATTTTCTTGAAACATAATTGTTATGTATCTTCATACCAGATAATACAATCACTAATAAAACAACAACAATTAAGTGTAACACCATCGATGTTATTCGATTACGTGAATTACGGTATTTAACAGGTAACTTGAAATATGGCCATATAGCCAGTAATACAAGCGGTATAACAATAAATAATAACCACGGGTATACAAAACTAATACTAATATTGTTCACGGTATTGTACCCCCCATTCGATTGCTATTAATAGTAGTAAGAATCCTGCTAAATAAGGCAATAAATTAAATAAGTCATTTGTCACTTCATCACCACCTGGTGTTGAAGGG
>JBAYTJ010000054.1:0-8711 GCA_041675665.1 Acholeplasma sp.
CAAATTTGTGTTTAAAGTAGAAAAATTATCATTTTCCTACCCGAAGAATCAATCAAACACGATTAAGGCAATTAGTTTTGAGATTAAGAAGGGTGAAATATTTGGATTTTTAGGACCATCAGGTGCAGGAAAGAGTACAACCCAAAAAATCCTAATCAAACTATTAGATGATTATGAAGGGTTGATAACTTATGATGGGAAGGATTTAAAACTCAGTAGAGAGTCGTTTTATGAAGATATTGGTGTATCTTTTGAAATGCCAATCCACTTTTCTAAATTAACTGCAGCTGAAAATATAGACTTTTTTAAAAAGTTATATAAAAACCAAGCGGATACGGATGCTTTATTAAAGTCTGTGGGGCTATTTGAGGATAAAGATAAGATGGTTGGTGAGTATTCTAAGGGGATGAAGATTCGTTTAAACTTTGTTCGGGCTATGTTAAATAATCCCAAAATGTTATTTTTAGATGAACCAACCAATGGCTTAGACCCAGTCAATGCCATGGTACTAAAAAACCTTATCAAGGACTACCGTGCAAATGGTGGAACAGTTTTTATTACGTCTCACATTATGGCGGATATAGATCAACTATGTGACCGGGTTGCATTTATAGTTGATGGTGAAATTAAAGAAATAGATTCACCTAGAAATTTAAAAATCAGATATGGTAAGCGTATGATTTCTGTTGAGTATAAAGAGAATAATCATACAGAAACAGCGTATTTTGAAATGGATAACTTAAAAGATAATCTAGCATTTTTTGAAATATTAAAAACTAAGGATATTGAAACAATCCATACAGGTGAAACAACACTCGAAGAAATATTTATTAAAGTGACTGGGGTTGGTTTAAATCATGGCTAAGTTATTATTGTTAGTAAAGGGTGAGTTAACCAGATTACATAAGTATAAAGTTACTCATGTATCTATTGCTTTACTGGTTATTTGGTTTTTACTGTTATTTTTTATAGAAGATGAAGTTGTATTAGGGCAACTCCTACCATTTATTATTATGGTAGATGCAACGATGATGAGTATTTTATTTGTAGGGTCTATCCTATTTTTTGAAAAAAGCGAACAAACACTTTCTACAATACTAGTGACACCTACTAGCAATCACGCTAAGATATTATCTAAGGTGATTGCTAATACCATACAGATGCTACTAAGCTCTGTATTACTTGTATTAATATTTTATTTTGTCAAAGGTATTGAAGTGAGATTTTTAAGTATTATTTTGTTACTTGCACTATCAATCTTTAGCCATAGCTTAATTGGATTTTTATTCTCATACTGGTCAAAGTCATTTACATCTATGTTGATGCTTGTGATGTCATATAGTTTTATCTTTATGATACCTTCTGCGCTCTTTCAATTTAAAATATTTTTTGAGGCAGACTTTTGGCAATATGTTTTATTAATATCACCAACACAGTCAATTACTTATTTAATTGAATTTGGCTTAGGCAAACCATTTGACATGATTACATTGATTGCATTATTATGGATGATTACTTTTTCAATCTTGCTCTATATATTTGTTGTATATCCAAAGTACAAACCATATGCAGTCAAACAAAGTGGGGTGTAGTCTATGTTTAAACGTATATTAATACACGAACTTAAAGGTATATTTAGAGATAAGATGTATCTGTTCTTTATGGTATATCCAATCATATTGATTTTAGTTTCTATGTGGTTGGTACCATACTTAAGAAACGAAGTTGATGTACTTGCCAGCAATATTGTTGTCTTAGTATTTGTTTTAATGACATCCTTTATTTATGGTGCAGTTACAGGTTTTACTTTATTAGATGATCAAGATGATAAAGTATTATTTAGTTTAAGAATTACGCCAATTAAGGTTAGCCACTACTTAATTATTAAACTGGCTACGGGTTATCTGTTTGGTTTTATTGCAACACTCGCATTATTGTTTGCAACAAACTTTATAAGTGGTAATATGTGGTTGTATATAATGATTGCATTATTATCAAGTTTGCAAGCACCATTTATTGCACTACTGGTCAATACGTTTGCATCTAACAAGATTGAAGGATTTGTTGTAATGAAAGCCAGTGGCCTCATATTGTTAATTCCTATTGCAGCAGTATTCATAACAAATTGGACAGAATTTTTACTAGGTGTTGTACCAGGATTTTGGATTGCCCGAATGGTTTCAATTGAACTCATGCCTGGTAGTTATATATTAGAGAACTATTGGTACTTCATTATAGGTTTAATTTATAATGTTTTATTACTCGTATTACTATTTAAAAACTATAAAAAGCGTATAGGTATTTAGTATATTTTAAAAAGGTTAGCATTTTGGAACAAGAACAAAAATAATAAAGTATAAAAAAACTTATAACTAAATTATATGTACCCTAATATTATATTGTGACTACTGTTAAGTCAGTAGATAAAACATTAGGGTACATATTTTTTTATAGATATGAATTGGGTCAGTTTATGAAGGTTTTAAGCAAATTCATTTGATATTCAAAATAAATATGATTAAATCAAGGCATACAACGAATGTTGTAAAAAAAGTCTCAAAAGGGGATATTTATATGAGAAAAACACGATTCATACTACTTTTGATGTTAGGCTTGATAAGTTTTATTTTAGTGGCTTGTACACCAGGTACATCGATTGATGTTGATCAACTCCTAGAACAGGCACAAGCAAAAGTTACATTACAGGACAATGTAACAGAAGATATTATGCTACCTATAAGTGTAGAGGTTGATGATCAAACAATATTAATTACTTGGGTCAGTGATATGCCACAAGTGATTGGCGCTGATGGTACAGTAACCAGACCAACACATGATGTTGGTAATGTATCTGTAACCTTAACAGCAACCTTTTCTTATGAAGGTGAAACGATCACGGCACCATTTGTTGTTATTGTGCAAGCACTTGATGCACCAACATATACCGTGACATTTGATACAGATGAAGGGTCAAATGTTTTAAGCCAGTCTATTGGTCACAATCAAACTGCAATAGAACCGAGTGCACCAACTAAGGTAGGCTATACCTTTAGTGCGTGGGTGGATAGTGATGATGTAACCTTTGATTTTTCAACACCAATTACTGAGTCTATCACACTCTTTGCAACCTACGAACCGACTGTATTCAATATTACATATAACTTTGATGAAGCAGCAACAATTCAAAGTGCTGGTGCTTCTGAGTATACAATTGAATCCACAGCAATTGATCTACCTGTACTTACAATAGAACATGGAACATTTATTGGCTGGGCACTTGATAGTTTAGGTGATGATATGGTAGTAAATTTAGATCCAATGACTTTAGATGATGTTACACTTTTTGCAATATTTGAAATGGATCTTATGTTTACTGTAACTTTTAACCCAAACAATGATACAGCAAGTAGTGATATTACGATGTATAGTGGCCTTTTAGAACAACCAGATAACCCAACAAGAATAGGTTATATTTTTGATGGCTGGTATACAGAAAGTCAACTATTAGAACAATTTGATTTTGAAGCGGACTTGATTACAGCAAATACTAATCTTTATGCAAAATGGATGCCTGAAGTTTATTCAATCACATACCTATTAGATTCAGGCGTATTGGATACATCAAACCCAGAAAACTATACAATTGAATCAGATGATATTATATTAAACGATGCAGAAAAATCACACTATGAATTTGATGGATGGACATTAAATGGTGACGCAATAGAGGTTATCGAAACCGGTAGTTATGGCGATTTAGTCTTAACGGCTAACTACACACCAATAGCGTATACAATCACATATGAAATGGATGAAGGTACACCAGTTACTGACTTAAAAATGACTTACACATTTATTGATGATACATTTGAACTGGTTAGCCTAGAAAAATCAGGGTTTTATTTTGAAGGCTGGTTTGATAGTCCAACTGATGGCAATAAAGTCAATGAAATTCCACACAATTCTTTTGGTGAGTTAACATTATATGCTCGATTCTATGAAAATGTTGAAGTCAATTATTTAGATGAGGCAACAATCCATACAGCTAAAAACTATATGATCTATTTTGAAGATAATATGACAGTATATTCAGTTGATCAAGCAGGTCATATTTATGTTCAAGGTTCAAATCAATTAGGTTTTCTAGGTATTGGTGAAACTGTTGAGTCTGTGAATGAGTGGATAAGTATTCAAGATAAACTTGGTTTGACAACAGGTGAATACATCACAGATTATTATTTTGAAGCACCAACAATCATTTTAATTACATCCAATAACCGTATCATCACTTGGGGGTTCCAAGGGTTTGAAAATGATGACATAGTTATCTATGATGAACCAACAGATATAACGGCACTATTTAATTTAAATGGCGCTAGTATTATGGATGTGAGTCATTTATTCTATAACATAGCCTTTATCACATCAGATGATAGAATACTAATGTATAACGGTGATGTGACTGATGTCACACCAACCCTAAGTCCAAATGAAACTCTAAAATTTACTGCATTATTCTCAGGTGGTGAAATCAAGTACAGTAATGTTATATTTACAGGTGAAAAGATTTATGTTCATGTTATAGGCACCGAACCAACCTTCATTGATATAACAAGTGAATTTGATTTTGCTCAAAGCGAAACGGTATTATTTATCATGTCGCAAAATGAAGGTGTTCATGTCATTACAGATCAAAATTATTATTTCATGATGATCATTGAATCAGAAACTCAAGGTTATGACTATGAGATTATGAATGTTGACTTAAACTTAACACTAAATTCTGGTGAAACGATTGTTTCGAGTTTCTCTGGTGGAGGGTTATTTACATCTAGTGGACGCTTACTCATGCCAAGTTATATCATAGAAAGTGAATTTGATGAAATGCCTATGTCAGTTATTTACCATGATATGACAAATAACTTAGAACTTAGTTTAGGTGAAACACTCATTGAAGTATATGAAGATGTCATGATATATACATCAAATCATCGACTATTAGCTGTATTTGTTGAGGATTCATTTACGACAGATCCATTGTGGATACCAGATATTGAAATCATGCCAATTGATCTTTCTGCCTATATCATTACAGGTACAGAAAAAGTGGGTGTATATTTTGTTGAATATGCACTCATGATCACAATAGATGATTTTGCATACATGGTAGACTTTTATCAAGAAGGTATTGAATTAACACCGATGACGATTGATACACTTGTGGTTATTCAATCAGCAGATACACCTGTTCATATGATCCAAACATTCTATATACCACCTCAAAGAGCATATCAAGCATTTGATGGTTGGTATTTAGATCAAGCGCATACGATACTTGCAACCCTTGAAAATATATATGATGGTATCAACCTATATCCAAAATGGGTGGACACACACTATACCATTACCTTTGAATTAGGCTTTGAGTATACAGGTGAACCTTATATAGATATCATGGGCAAATTAGGCACGGTACCAGATGAACCGGTGATGCCTGAACGTGAACATTACACATTTGATGGTTGGTTTTATTTTGATGAATCAAACAATTTTGTCGCGTATACATTTGATACACCACTGAATCAAAATATTATATTATATGCAAGTTTTAGACCGATGATGTATGATATTACATTCAATTATGACTTGACAGAAACAACAGGTAATGAAACTGCATGGGCATTTATGCAACTAGAAGACATCCATATGAATTTGCCTTATGGTTATTATATCGTTGGTGTATACTTTGATGCAGCTATGACAATGCCAGTACCGCATGATTATGAAATTTTAGATGATTACACATTCTATGTTGCTTTAGCGGCAGATAGCTTTGATGTCTATTATTATGAACAATCTGAAGAAATGGTATTTGATAAATTCTTTGATTTATATCAAAATGAGTTTGCTATTACAGATGATGGTAGGGTTTTTGGCCGTGGTAATAACTATAACGGTACGCTCGGATTAGATACATTTATTGAGTATTTCCCAGAATTTGTAGAACTGACTCATTTATTTAACTTTGATGTCGAAGAAACACTTATAAAGATGGCAGAATCTAATGGTACAATCATCGCATACACAACACATGGTAGCGTCTTTATATGGGGATACAATAAGGGTGATAATAATTACCAAAGATATCCTGTGGATATCACAGATGACTTGAATATTGATCTATTTTATCCAGTGGTTTATGTTTATGCAGATCATCGACAAATATACATATATCAATCAAACGGGATTGTAAACTACTTAGACACATTAGATGATATACATTTAACATTTAATTTAAATGTATCACTTAATGATCCACTATTGGTGAGTTGGTTTGGTAATGAAGAAACTTATATTATGGTACAAACAGATGATATAATACGTATGAACTATGATTTAAGCCAAGAAACGGTTCTTGTTGAAGATTATTCAAGTATAGTGGATGGGCAATCAATCATCGATGTTATATCAAATGTCTTTACAGGTACTGGACATTTAGCTATTCTAGCAGATGGTACAATTTTAAGTTTAAATAACATAGATCTTACTGTCACGATTTTTGATGTCATCACACTTCAAACCACCATTACAGAAACAGTCCAGGAAGTATACTTTGATGGTAACAACATTATGGTTCAGACAAACTTAAATAACTATTATCAAACAACACAAACAGAAACTACATTAATTGATAGCTTGGCACTTGAAGTGGATGAATATATTATTGGATATAGTCCATACACAGGTTATTACTATACAAATTTAGGTATCGGTTATTACTTTGATTTGGGAACAATAGCATTTGTTCATGGTATCGATTTTGCACCACACGATGGGTTTGATGACTATGTGGAAGTTGTATTTATTAATAATTATGACTATCTATATCACACATCAGGTATGTATGTAGGTTCAGGAGAAATGATTGAAGCAGCAAAATTCTTTGTTGGATTAGACTTAGTTGTTGAAACACCAGTGACAGGCGAACCTTATGAGCTTAGAACACCAGATGAACGTATGGGACAAATGTTTGATGGTTGGTATGAAACACTATCGTGGCGACAAGAAGCTACAAACGCACCAACATCACCAACCGTATACTATGGTCGTTGGTTACTTATTGTTGAGTGATAGTATTTAACAGATTTAAATAGATCTAATTTAACATCAAAAAATGCTTTTTGCACATCGTTGCAAGAAGCATTTTTTTCATTAGAGTGCACATAATACTAATTATGAGTTCTAACAAGTTTATTATGAAAATGTATGTAAATAATGAATTATAATTGAAAATGTTGTTGACATAATGAAGATATAAGAATATACTACACTTGATTTAACGAAACGGATATTTATGATTTTTCCTAAAAGGAGGAAAATGATATGTTGAAACAAAGATTCGGATTTAAAAAGATTATGCTGTCTTTATTTTTAGTCATGGCAGTAATATTCTTTATTAGTGGGTGTCAACCAAGCAGCGAAGTTGTCGATGTAGAATCGGTAACCGTATCAAGTGCTGGTGGGGCAACAACAATTACAGAAATTGGTGGTACATTACAGTTTAGTGCTGTCGTATTACCAGCTGATGCAAATGATAAAGCGGTTGTATGGAGTGTAGTAAATGGAACAGGGTCAGCTACAATAAGTACAAACGGACTATTAACAGCAGTGGCAAACGGAACAGTAACCGTTAAAGCAACTTCAAAAGATAATTCAGAAAAACATGATAGTAAAGTGATTACAATTAGTAATCAAGATGTATTAGCGAGCTCAATTTCTGTATCTAGTGCAAATGATCGTGCATTCATTGATACCTATCATGGAACACTGCAGTTATCTGCATTAGTCCTACCAGCAAATGCAGTCAATAAGAATGTAATATGGACTGTTGAAAATGGTACAGGCTCAGCGAGTATCTCAAGCGCAGGGTTATTAACAGCAATCACAAACGGAACAGTCACTGTGAAAGCAACCTCAGCAGCTAGTAATGGTGTATTTGGTACAAAAACAATTACGTTAAGTAACCAAGATGCATCTGTAACCTCAGTTGAAATTCAATCAGTAGATGATGTAGCAATTATTGATGCATTCCAAGGCACACTACAACTAAGCGTTGAAGTGTTACCAGTAATAGCAGCAAATAAAGCTGTCATATGGTCTGTTGAAAATAATACAGGCTCAGCAAGTATCTCAGTAGATGGTTTACTAACAGCTGAATCCAATGGTTTGGTAACGGTACATGCAGTATCTGTAAGTAATTCATCAGTAAGTGATACGATGGAAATTATGATTTCAAATCAAGAAGTCATCGTCACAGCAATTGAATTAACCTCAGCAGGAAATGTAGTGGTTATCAATATATTTGGTGGTACACTACAGTTTATGAGTAATGTATTACCAGCAAATGCGGCTGATAAATCAGTGACATGGTCTGTAACAAATGGATCAGGTGAAGCAACAATATCACAATCTGGATTATTAACTGCAGTAGCAAATGGTACAGTCACAGTCGTGGTTACATCAGATGCAAATCCTGAAATTGATGAAACAATGGTTATAACAATTAGTAACCAAGATGTATTAGTGAATTCAATCTCAGTTAGTGGTGCAGGTTCAAAAGTCATCATTGACACATTTGAAGGAACATTACAAATGGAAGCCTTAGTCTTACCAGCAAATGCCGCTGATAAATCAGTGACATGGTCTGTTGA
>JBAYTJ010000055.1:0-8538 GCA_041675665.1 Acholeplasma sp.
AAACTTATACATTAAACAATGGTAAGAAGATGCCAAGATTCGGATTAGGTACCTTTAGAGTTGAAGCGGGACAGTCAGCTTATGACACCGTAAAAACTGCTTTAGAAATAGGGTATAGACATATTGATACAGCCATTATGTATGGCAATGAGCAAGATGTTGGACGGGCAATCAATGATTCAGGCATTCCAAGGTCAGAAATATTTGTTACATCCAAGTTAGCAAAAATGCATGATGGTGATCAATCAAAAATTAAAGCCGATTTAGATGCATCACTTGAAAGATTGAATATAGGTTATGTGGATTTAATGTTAATCCATTGGCCAAACCACGACCGTTTGATCAATGATACTGTATGGCACATATTTGAAACTTATTATGAAAAAGGGTTGTTTAAATCTATTGGTGTATCTAATTTTCAAATCCATCATTTAGATAATTTGATTAAAAATGCACGTGTGATGCCGGCAGTTAATCAAGTCGAGTGTCATCCGCTATTAAGTCAAGTACCACTTCAAAAATACTTAACGTCATTAGATATTATTATGACTTCTTACGGTCCGTTAGCACGTGGCGAAGTTTTCGAGGGTAAGACACATGAGGCTTTATTAGATATTGCTAAAAAATATGGTGCAACAGTTGCTCAAGTTATTGTTTCATGGGGCTTAAATCGGGGGATTGTAATGATTCCAAAGAGTGTGCATAAAGCGCGCTTAATTGAAAATTATAAAGGTCAAGACTTAGTATTATCAAGTACAGACATTGAAAGAATAAACGGATTAAATCGTGGTCGAAGACTATATTCTGATCCGGATAATAGTATTAATTTTCTTTAACTAAATCGAATAAATAAATAATGATAAAGATAATCATTCTTGTGAAAATGATTATCTTTTCATGTATAATAGAAGTATAATTTCAATGATTGGAGTACGACTGTGGCAAAAAAGAATTATGACGAGACAAGTATTCAAATATTAGAAGGATTAGAGGCTGTAAGAAAACGTCCGGGGATGTATATAGGGTCAACAGACCATAGAGGATTACATCACCTTGTTTGGGAAATTGTTGATAATGCAATGGATGAAGTATTGGCTGGATTTGGTAGTGAAATTTCTGTAACGATTAAATCAGATAATGCTATTGAAATTGTTGATGATGGACGTGGTATGCCTTATAAAAAACATATATCTGGGGTTCCAACGACCCAGGTTATTTTTACTGTATTACATGCGGGTGGTAAATTTGGAGGCGATGGGGCTTATAAAGTTGCTGGTGGGTTACACGGTGTTGGTTCATCAGTTGTTAATGCGCTATCATCTGTACTGGAAGTCACTGTTTTTAAAGATGGTGGTATTTTTAGACAACGGTTTGAAAATGGTGGTAAAAAGATTTTTGATCAAGAGAAAATTGGAGAATCGAAAAAAACAGGGACTCAAGTATATTTCAAACCAGACCCATCAATTTTCTCAACAACGCTATATAATTATGACACCATTAAAGAACGCTTAAAAGAATCTGCATATTTAATTAAAGGTTTAAAAATTAATTTAATCGATGAAAGAAACAACAAAAAAGAGAGTTTTAAATTTGATGAAGGTATTAAAGCTTATGTTGCTTTTATGAATTCAGGTAAAAAACACTTACATGAAGTCACAGATGTTGAAGGGATATATTCAGCAAGTAAAGAAAGTGGTATTGAAGTTGAAGTCGCACTTCAATATACAGATAGTTATAGTGAAAACATTATTTCTTTTGTCAATAATGTACGTACCAAAGATGGTGGTACACATGAAATTGGCTTTAAATCTGCACTCACCAAAGTCATTAATGATTATGCTAGAAAGTACAACCATATCAAAGATAAAGAAAGTAATATTGATGGTGTTGATATTCGTGAAGGCTTAACCGCTATTGTGTCATTAAGAATACCTGAAACGATTTTAGAGTTTGAAGGACAAACAAAGGGTAAACTTGGAACACCTGAGGCAAGAAATGCATTAGAGTCTGTATTTTATGAAAAATTTAATACGTTCTTAGAAGAAAATGCAGATGCAGCGACCGCAATTATTTCTAAAGCAGTTGCAGCAGCTAATGCAAGAGAAGCTGCCAGAAAAGCTAGAGAAGAAGCAAGAGCTGGTAAGAAAAGAAGTAAAAAAGAGGTTATTTTATCGGGGAAGTTAACGCCTGCACAAGGTAAGGATAAAACTAAGAATGAACTCTTTTTAGTAGAAGGTGATTCTGCTGGTGGATCTGCTAAACAAGGTAGAAATAGACGCTTTCAAGCTATTTTACCGTTGCGTGGTAAGGTCATAAACACTGAAAGAACCAATACAGAAACAATTTTGAAAAATGAAGAAATATCAACCATGATCTACACCATTGGTGCTGATTTTGGTGAAGATTTTGATTTGGCAAAATGTAATTATTCAAAAGTAATTATTATGACCGATGCCGATGATGATGGTGCACACATTCAAACATTGCTATTAACATTCTTTTTTAGATATATGCGTCCATTAATTGAAGATGGAAGGCTTTATATTGCGCAACCACCTTTCTATAAGGTTTCATTTAAGAAAAATAAAAAAGAACAAGTTGTTTATGCATGGGCAGATGAAGATTTAAAAGCAATCCTTGAAACTGCAGGTCAAAATTATTCAATTCAACGCTACAAAGGTTTGGGTGAAATGAATTTCTACCAACTTTGGGAAACAACGATGAACCCAGAATCACGTATACTCATCCAAGTTACCATTGATGATGTAAATGTCAGTGATAAGCAAATTAGTGTATTAATGGGTGATCAAGTTGCTCCTAGACGTGAATGGATTGAATCCAATGTTGACTTTGAAGTGACTGATGAATTTGACATAGAAGGTAAGATTATATGAGTAAAGTAATTCAAAAACTAGACAAGTTCATAGATGAAAAAATTGAAAAGGTCTTACTTGAAGATATTATGGCCTCAAGATTTGGTCGATACTCTAAATATATCATTCAAGACCGTGCGCTTCCAGATGCTAGAGATGGTTTAAAACCAGTACAACGCCGTATTTTATACGCGATGGGACAAATGGGTTTAAACCACAATAAGTCATATAAGAAATCTGCTAGAATCGCTGGTGAGGTTATGGGTAAATATCACCCACATGGTGACTCTTCAATTTATGAGGCGATGGTTCGTATGAGCCAGGATTTTAAGATGCGTATTCCGCTTGTTGATATGCATGGTAATAATGGTTCTATTGACGGGGATTCTGCTGCCGCAATGCGTTATACAGAAGCTAGACTATCTAAAGAAGCAGAATATTTACTCAAAGATATTGAAAAAAGAACAGTTAATTTTGTACCAAACTTTGATGATGAAGAGCAAGAACCGACCGTACTACCAGCACGTTTCCCTAATTTACTAGTCAATGGTGCTATGGGTATTTCATCAGGTTATGCGACAAAAATACCACCTCATAATTTAAACGAAGTGATTGAGGCAACCATAGCCTTAATTGATAACCCAAACATTACCAATGAAGAAATATTAAAATACATTAAAGGACCAGACTTCCCAACTGGGGGTATTGTCCAGGGTAAAGAAGGTATTAAAGCAGCCCTTTCAACTGGTAGTGGAAAAATCATAATCCGTGCTAAGATGCGTGTTGAAGAAGTTTCTAAGTCTCAAGATAGAATTATTATTTCTGAGATTCCTTATGAAGTGAATAAGGCTGATTTAGTCAGACAAATAGATAATCTAAGAATTAATAATGGTATTGATGATATTTTAGAGATCCGAGATGAAACCGATCAAGAGGGGTTAAGAATCGCCATTGATCTTAAAAAAGGTGCAGATGCCCAACTCATGCAAAACTACCTTTTAAAATCTAGTGATTTACAAGTGAATTATAACTACAACATGGTAGCAATCTTAAAACACCGTCCAGTTTTATCCGGTGCTTTTGAACTATTAAAAGTGTATTTAGAACATCAAAAAGAAGTTGTTACTAATCGTTCTAACTTTGAACTTGAGCGTGCAACGAAACGTAATCATATTGTTGACGGCTTAATTTCTATGACATCTGTTGTTGGTGAAGTGATTGAAGAAATTAGAAAGTCTAAGAATAAAGCAGACTCTAAGGAAAACATTCAAAAGCGTTTTGGTTTTTCTGATCTTCAAGCAGAAGCAATCGTTATGTTACAACTCTACCGCTTATCAACAACCGACATCCAGGCATTAATGGATGAAAAAGATACTTTAAATAAAGAAATTACTCGTCTTGAACAAATACTTTCAAATGAACGTATTTTATTAAAGACCATTAAACAAGAATTGCTAGAAGTTCAAACGCTATTGCCTTCACCAAGAAGAACAGAATTAGAAGCTGAAATTGAGACGATAAAAATTGATCAAAAGGACTTAATTTCTGATGAACAAACAATGATTGGTGTCACAAAAGATGGCTATGTCAAACGTGCTTCTATTAGATCTTATACAGCATCTAAAGATGCAGGTTTAAAAGAACATGATGCACTTTTATTTGAAGCAGAGTTGAATACACTAGATACGTTATTATTATTTACGAATCTTGGACAATATATATATTTACCAGTTTATAAAATAGAGGAACAAAAATGGCGTGATTTAGGTATTTACATTAATAATATTGTACCAACCCAAAAAGGTGAAATTATTATTAGAGTATTGGCTGTTCGTGACTTCACATTGGATCAAAAAATCTTATTAACTACAAAACAAGGACAAATGAAGCAAGTTAATTTAATAGATTTTGAAGTTTCAAGGTATAATAGAACGTTACGCGCAATGAAGTTATCTAAAGGGGATTTACTAGCGTCTGTTGATTTTAATCAAGGGGATAATATCATAGCTATTTCTAAAAATGGTTATGTCCTACGTTTTGACACTGAAGAGTTACCGATTTATGGCTTGACAGCTGGTGGTGTAAAATCAATGGCGTTAAATGATGCGGACGAAGTAGCTGTTGCATTCTATGCAAAAGAAACAGATGACTTTTATTTTCTTACATCACGCGGGCATGTTATTAAAGATACCGTTATGGAATTGCCAAAATATGCTAGAAATAGACGTGGTATTATTTTAGTTGACCGTATTAAGACATCACCGCACTTCATTATATCTGCATCTAGAGTTTCTAAGATGCAAATTAAAGAAGATGTGATGGTTCGTATTTTATCGACTAAAGATGTACTATTAACAACAGTATCCGACTTAAAATATGTTGCAAATAAATATGGCAAGAAAATGGTTGATGATGGTTATTACTTAGAAATCTATCCATCACTAGAAGCTGAAGTTGAAGTTGTTGCAAAGCCTAAAAAAGAAACAAAAAAAGAAGATGTACCACCTACTAAAGTTATTGAAGAAACAATACAAACAAAAACAAATCAAAAATTAAGGTTGTCTAGACTTGATTTATTTGATGAAGAATAGAGGAAAAAGTATGAAATTAATTATTAATAATGAAACAATGGTGTTTGATACACCATTGACATTGGAGGCTTTAGCTTTAAAAGTTAAAGCAAAGGATGCTATATTTGCAACGGTCAATGGTCGTATGCGTGAATTAGCATACACAGTAGCAAACGATGCAGCTATTGAATTTATGGGGCTTGATAGCGATGTTGGAATGCGTATATATGAAGCAACGCTTCGTTATGTGTTTGCTAAAGCGTTATATGAAATTGATCCTACCAAACAAATCCGTTTTAGTTACTCAATTTCAAGATCTATATTAGCAACCATTGACAATGATGATATCTCACCTGAGTTGTATGATAAATTACTTAAACAAGTTCATAAAATTATTCAAAGAAAAGTAGATATCAAACGTATTTCAGTTACTAAGGATGAGGCAACAAATCTTTACACAACACAAAACTATCTCGATAAAATAGAAACTTTAAAACTTAGAAAAGAAAATCATGTGAACTTGTATCAATCAGATGATTATATCAATTACATGTTTTCATATATGTTACCTAATACAAGTTACTTAACAAAGTTTGACACAAGATTTTATAACCCTGGTTTCTTAATTTTCTTCCCAAGATCTGAACTTAAGGGTGAATTACCACCATTTGTTGATCAAAAGACATTTGGGCAATCTTTAAAACAAGCGTATAAATGGGGTAAGATTATTGGTGGTGATACCATAGCAAACATCAACAAACACAGTTTATCAAGAGATAAACAAGTTGACTTTGTCAACCTATGTGAAACCAAGCATAATAATCAACTTGCAGACTTAGGTAATCAAATTGCAGCAATTCATGATGAGATCAAACTAATTGCTGTTGCTGGACCTTCTTCATCGGGTAAAACAACATTCACAAACCGCCTAAGAATTGAACTTCTAAGCCGTGGTATCAAACCGATGATGATTTCTATGGATAATTATTATAAACCGAAGCATGAAGCACCAAAAGATAATGACGGTAACCCAGATTTAGAACACGTTGAAGCATTGGATGTTGCGAAGTTTAATCAAGATATGGCTGATTTGGTTATGGGTAAGGCTGTCAATATGCCAATCTTTGATTTTAAAATTGGAAAACGTGTTGAAGGTCCGAGTGTGCGACTTGAAAAGGATTCACCAATTTTAATTGAAGGTATTCATGCATTAAATGAGCGATTAACAAATCTAATTCCAAGTCATCAAAAATTTAATATATTTATTTCACCTAATACACAATTACATATTGATGACCACAATCCAATTTCGTTAACAGATTTACGTTTAATCCGTCGTATGGTTAGAGATCAAAAATATCGTAATACACCTGTTACACAAACCCTTGATATGTGGTCTAGTGTACGTCGTGGTGAATTTAAGTGGATTTATCCGCATCAAGAAACGGCTAATTATGTATACAATTCAGAGTTAAGCTATGAATTACTTATATTAAATAAAATAGCTTTACCACACTTAAACGCAGTACCAAGAGATGATAAACATTTCATCGTTGCCAACCGTTTGGTGAAATTCTTGAAATACTTCAATGAAATTGATGTCAAACTCATTCCATCAAACTCAATCTTACTTGAGTTTATTGGTGGATCACCATTCCACGACTAATCGCATAAATATTTATAAAGGATAAGATAACAATGATTGCACTATCAAACATGAACAGACTACAAGTAACTACAGACACATTGCTCTTATTACTCAAAGTATATGAAGCTAAAGGTAAAGAGTTTTATTACGATGAACTATTTAGTAAGGACAAGGATGTCTTTACTAAAAAAGCCATAGAAAAGAATGTTTTTTACTTTGCAAAAATTATGGACATGCCACTAACTGATGCTAGATTAAGATTGATTTCACAAAAAAAGTTGGTGGCTAAAAATAAACTTGAAAGCTTACTACTTAATATTAAAGATGCGCTGGCATCTATTCAAAAACACCCCAAAGAATTTGAACTCTTAACCAATGAATTTGATAATTTAGCTAAAATGCTTACTAAAGGTTATGAACCGGTTCGATTTAAATCAACTGAAAAGCAAAAAGATGGCACATTATTTTCAGCTAAAAAAGCCAATGGTAAAAGAGAAGATTTAGATACAATTATCGCGATATACAGCCAACAAAGTAAAACAAAACAATATGAATTGACCCAATTAATAAGTAATTTCTATATTGATTTTATGAATGGGGACTTATTTACTGCGGCATATGATGTGATTGCTTATATTGGCATTTATGCCATGATATTAAGAGATTTTAGTGTGTTTAAATACGTCTCTTTTTATGAGTTATTTTATAAACGGTTTGAACAGTACAAACTTGCTTTTAATCAAGCAAACTACTATTACACAACGGGTTATCCAAATACAGATTTGTTATCGAAGTTTATTTTAGATATTTTAGATGATGCTTATGAATCCGTAAATAACTATTCTAGAGAGTATGCCTTTGAAATAAAAATGAATAAGTCAGATAATATCGAAGCTACAATCAGAACCGGTAAAGAAATATTTTCAAAAGCTGATTTAAGAAGACAACATCCTACAGTTTCATTAATTACCATTGATCGTACATTAAAAAGACTTAAAGATGAAGGCGTTATTCAGCTATTAGGTAAAGGACGAAGTTCAAAGTGGCAGCGCATAGACGAAGATAAACGTCGTGGTGGACGCCAGTTAGATATCTTCCAATTTACAGACTAGATATAATTAAAGGTACTTTTTATGAAAAAAATAGGGATTATGGCAGATTCATCGAGTGGTCTTGCTTATGCACCATTCAAGCATGATATTAAAATTACAAAAACAACCATTCATTTTGGTGATGAAACATTGACTGATGGTGTAGATATATTGGCGGATGCTTTCTATTTGAGATTGGAAAAAGATCCTTGTATACCAAAGACATCTGCACCAACAACTAAAGAAGTGTTGGATCAAATTCAAAGTCTAAAGGAAGATGGGTGTAATCAAATCATTCATTTTCCAATTTCTACGAATTTATCCCAGTATGGTAAAAATTTAAAACAAATCATTGA
>JBAYTJ010000056.1:0-8415 GCA_041675665.1 Acholeplasma sp.
AAGGACCAATTTATTAAAGATACTCAAGAGTTATTAAAAATAAATTCTGAGTTAACAACTTATGACCCATCTAGAGTGGGTGCACCGTTTGGTGAAGGTAACAAACAAGCATTAGATTTTATGCTAAAACTTGCTCAACGAGATGGTTTTAAATTTGAGAATGTCGATGGCTATGCAGGTCATATTGAATTTGGTGATTCCAAAGAATATATTGGATCAATTGGACACTTAGACGTTGTACCAGCAGGTACAGGTTGGACCTATCCAGCTTATGGTGCAGAAATTCACGACAACAAATTATATGCGCGTGGTGCTGAGGACGATAAGGCACCAACAATGGCCGTGTATTATGGCATGAAGATTTTAAAAGAGTTAGGTGTTGAGTTAAAAACACGTATTAAACTTATTTTAGGATTAGATGAAGAATCCGGTTGGAGATGTATGGATCATTACTTTAAAAAACATCCTCAAGTACCGATAGCAGGCTTCATTCCTGATGCAGACTTTCCATTAATATATGCTGAAAAGGGTATTACAATGACCATTATTAGAGGTCAATTTAACAATGATGTACTCTATAAGATACAAGGTGGTCTACGTGCCAATATGGTACCTGAAAGTGCAGTTGCACATGTGCGACCTGATTTAATTATTAAACATAAGTTTTTGGAATACTTAAATAAAAACAACTTTAAAGGTTCTACAAATCTTGAAGCTGATAAGTTAGTTTTAGAAACATATGGGAAATCCGCACATGGTTCACTACCAGAGGATGGGTTAAATGCTTTACATATTATGTTTGATGCATTAAAATATGCAGGTGTAGATAATGAACTCGTTAGATTTGCTGATCAATACTTAAACTTTGATAACTTAGGTAAAAAACTTGGTGTCAACTATAAAGATAAAGCAATGGGTGACTTGACCGTTAATTTAGGTCTTGCAACATCTTCGGATAACCAATTTGAACTCGTTTTAAATTTAAGATATCCAAATGGTGTAGATTATGAAAAAGATGTGTTTGATAAGATTATGAATCTCTTACCTGAAGGTTTTGGTTTAGACGTAGAACATCATCAAAAACTATTATATAAGGATCCTGCATCACCACTAATTAAGACTTTAATGGGTGTTTATCAAAAACACACTGGTGATATGACACCACCAATATCCATTGGTGGCGGTACATTTGCAAGAGCCACTGATAATGTTGTTGCTTTTGGACCACATTTTATCGAAAAACCGACATTTATACATCAAAAAGATGAATTTATTGATGTTGATGATTTAATGAAGGCATTAGCAATCTATACAGAAAGTCTTTACGAACTAGCAAAATAATTAATTAAGGGGTATTTTATGAAACAATATTTAGATTTGGCCAGTCATATTATGAAAAATGGTGTTATAAAATCTGATCGCACCGGAACAGGTACAAAATCAGTATTTGGATATCAAATGCGTTTTGATTTAAAAGATGGATTCCCATTACTAACAACCAAAAAAACATTTCTAAAAGGTATTATCCACGAACTATTATGGTTTATTAAAGGTGATACCAATATTAAATACTTGGTAGATAATAAAGTAGGCATTTGGACAGATTGGCCTTATAAGAACTATGCTAATTCTAAGGCATTTCAAGGTGAAACTTTAAAAGAGTTCTCAGAAAAAATTAGGGAAAGTCAGGAATTTGCACTTAAATGGGGTGATTTAGGTCCTGTGTATGGTTCGCAGTGGCGTAATTTTAATGGCGTAGATCAAATTAAATATATTATTGATACGATCAAATCAAATCCAGATTCTAGACGCATGGTCTTGTCTGCGTGGAATCCTGCTGAAATTGGTCAAATGATGTTACCACCATGTCATACATTAATTCAGTTTTATGTTGTTGATAATAAACTTTCACTACAGCTATATCAACGTAGCGGGGATGTCTTTTTAGGTATTCCATTTAATATAGCATCTTATGCATTATTTCTAATGATGGTTGCACATGTTACTGGTTTAGAATTGGGTGAGTTTGTCCATACTATTGGTGATGCACATATTTATTCAAATCACTTTGAACAAATCAAACTTCAACTCACGCGCAACCCAAGACGTTTACCCATTATGAAACTCAATAAAGCAGTTCAAACTTTGGAAGATTTTAAATTTGAAGATTTTGAACTGATTGATTATGATCCATATCCACCGATAAAGGGTGTGGTTGCTGTATGATTTATGCAATATGGGCCATGGATTGTAATTGGTTGATCGGACAAGATAACCAACTTGCATGGCATTATAAAGAAGACTTAGCTTATTTTAAAGCCAAAACTAAGGATAAAACTGTTTTAATGGGTGACTTAACCTATAAATCTTTAAAAGGCTATTATAAAAATAAACCCTTACCTTATGGTAAAATTTATGTTGCAAACCTAGTAGACACAGTATATCCAGATGCAAGCTGTGTGACAGATGTTATAGATTTCGTAAAAAACTATACGGATGAACTATGGATTATTGGTGGCAAGATTATTTATAACCTAACACTACCTTATGTTGATTACTTGTTAATTACACATGTTTTAAATGTTCATCAAGGTAATGTATATTTTACACACTTTGAATTATCAAAATATAAACTAGTAGATAAACAAATGGCACCTAGTCTAATATTTGCTACTTATAGAAAAGAGTTTTAAATTTATGATGACAATTATGTTTTTATTAGGATGGGCCGCTTTTATGAGTCTGATGTCCATCTATGTACTTGGCGGTTACTTTATTATATTATGGTTCTTTTTAGGTTACATTGCAGGTGTTTTCGCTGTATTATTTGCTTTAATGTTTCATATTTACGCATGGCAAAAATTACCTCTCATGAATCGTTTTAAATATTATGGATGGCAAAGTTTAGCCCGATTTTTAAGTGTTTTTGTGTTTAACATTACGATTAAGGTTACAGGTAAAGAAAACGTTCCAAAAGATGGCAAAATGGTAGTTTATACCAATCATAAATCTTATTTAGACCCTGTTATCGCAATCCAAGCGATTAATCGCCCAATGGCATTTACACCAAAGTCTACATTATACAAGATTCCTATATTAAAAGATGGTATGAAACAAATGCATTGTATGCCCATATACCGTGAAGATACAAGAAAAACTGCAAAAGCTTTGGTTCAAACCATTAAAAACATTGAAGCTGGTTTTTCAATGGTTGTCTTTCCAGAAGGTGGTCGTAAAAACCGTGATCAAGATACGGTTGTTGCAACGCGTGCGGGTGCATTTCAAATTGCAGTCAAACCAAAAGCAACCATCTTACCAATGACAATTATAGGTAATTCAGAAATTCAACATCGTGCACCTTTTAGAAAAACTAAAATAAAGGTCGTAATCCATAAACCAATTACTTATGAAATGTATCAAGATAAATCCACAGCTGAAATTGGTAATATGGTTATGGATGTCATTAACTCTGGTATCGAACAAAAATGATTCAAGTCCTTGATGTTCATGATATGGATTTTTTAAGTGCAGTAAGCTTAGTTCGGCATTCAATTGATACAATTGGAAATAAGATACTTATCATTATCCATGGTTATGGCTCAACAACAAATCAATATAAAAAACTGACAGAAATACGCAGAATTGGAAAATCACGCATTAAGAAAAAACAAATCCAAGTCTCTGTATCTGGACCAGATTTAAATGATCCTACTAATCGTGCACTATTTACATTTGAAGAACTTACTTTATTAAGTCCCTATGTAATAAATAGCGGTGTAACCATTATGAAGAAAAAATCCAATACAACAAAATGAAATGAAATGATAATGGCCAAGCATAAACTGCTTGGCCATTATTTTATTGATGCATTGATTTAATTGGATAAATTCCTGAAACAGGCATCGTGAACATAAATCCGATGACGCTTTTTTTAGATTGTTCTAAAACTGAACGAATTTCATGAATGACATGTTTTTTATCAAATGTGTCTGGCAAAACAGTAAATATCATCTTTGAATGATTTTGATCGCCAACAAGTGCTTTATAAAATGGACCTGAAAATAAACCTTGACCACCACCATCTTTTTGAGTGATTGCCTGAGCCATACCTTGAGAATCGATAATCGTAGCGCCTTTAATTTCTAACTTAATAAATTTATCTAATATATCATCCATGTAGGCTAAGTCGTTTAATACGATGAATAAAGCTTCCATAAGTATTCTCCCTTTTTATTGTTCCGTATCCACTTCAAACATGGATTCGTTTAATTTATCTAGACCATATAGTTCATCAGATTTTGAAAGTGCATATTTTGCAAATACTGGTCCCATAGTTTCATAAACAAGTACCGATAGCATAATGACTGCAGCAATGACTGGATATAATTGATTCATTTGAACTGCAACGATTGTGAGTAGTCCAATAGAGACACCACCTTGCGGTAGCAATGCCCATCCAACATATTTTTTTACATTTGGATGTGAGCTTGCGAAATGAGCACCAATCCGTGTACCTAATATTTTACCACTTCCACGAGCAATAATATAGACACCAGCAATAATTAGTATTAAATAATCTTGTCGTAAGATACCTAAATCAAGTGAAGCACCTGCTAACGTAAAGAATATAATATAAAAAGGTGTTGCTAAATCATTAATAGATTGGAATGTCCGGTTTGGTTTTGAAACAAGGTTTGCAATAACTGCACCGACCATAATATTTGAAAGTAGTGGGGAAAATGAAATACCAATACTTTCAGTGTAATGATTTATAACAGTTAAGCCTCCAACAGTCGCTAAAATAGCGATTAATGAAAGTACTTGAATATCGTCTGAGATTTGATCAAACTTCTTAGCGCCATAAGTTAAACCAACACCAACAATTAAACCTATGATGAGGGAACCAAATACTTCAATAAATGGTTTAGATATCATCAACCATAATGGTAATGGATCACCTTGTGGTAATAGTAATTGTGCAAAGGATAAGAAAAATCCAAAAATGACAATACCATATATATCATCTAATGCTGTAACTGGTACAATGGCCTTAGAAACTGGCCCATGTGCACGATATTGGCGCATGACCATTAAAGTAGCCGCTGGTGCTGTTGCAGCAGACATAGATGCTAATATTAGCGCAAAAGCAATGCTTGAATTTGAAAAGGGTTGATAGCCAACAGATATACTATCTGGCTTAGGCATAAATAACATTAATGTAAAGACAAATAACACAGCACCAAGTACTTCAAATATGGTGATTAAAGAAATTTCTTTACCCATTTTCTTAACACGCTTAATTGCAAACTCACTACCAATAGAAAACGCTATAAATGCCAATGCAAGCTCACTAATGAATCCAAAGACAACTTGATCACTACTTGTAACAAAACCGCTATAACCAGGGAAAATGAGCCCTAAAGATGGTCCTAGAAGTAACCCCAATACCAAATAACCTGAAACGTTGGGTAGTTTGAATTTCCTTGCAGCTAAACTACCTATAAATCCAACCAATAAAATGACTGCAACCTTAGTTAGTAATAAACCTACATCCATTTATAAAATCCTCCATAATAAACACACACTAATGCCAATTTTACTCCTATTTATTTTAAAGTCAATTAGATTTTAAATGAAACATAACGATAATAAATTAGCCCTTAAAAAAAGAAACCCAATCCCTTAGATTTCTTTGTTTGATTTATTGTAAATCAATTTGTTTGATGACTGAGATTCGATCGGATGTGACATCAAAGTAAACGATGCTTGAATTACCTACAAAATGATTAATATAATCATACTTTTCAAAATCCGCAAGGATAAGCAATGATTTAATAACATGTGCATGTGCAACCATTAATACTTTTTTATCATTATAAGTTTTATGTACAGCTGATACCATATCACTCATTCTTTTTAATAAAGTCTCATTATCTTCATAACCCTTAGATTTATACGCATGTTTGGTTATGAAAGGTAATGTATCTTCAACTGTTTTACCTTCAAAAGGTCCAAAGTCTCTTTCTAACAACAGATCCGTTTCCTTCGTTATCTCTAAGTTAATATGAGAACCAACAATTTGTGCAGTCTCTTTAGCACGTAGGAGTGGAGATGTTAGTAGAACATCAAATGTTTCATTACTTGCCTTTAAGTATTCACCTAAAGTTTTTGCTTGTTGTTTGCCAGTTTGATTTAAGACATTATCGATGCGACCTTGAATTAAGCGTTGCTTGTTATAATCTGTTTCACCGTGTCTAACTATAGCTATTATCATTTTTATCACCATTGAAAATTATATCAAAACTTAGTCTTTTAATCAAGGTCAGAATTTGATAGAATAAGATAGTAAAGGAAATGGTGATAAAAATGGAAGAAAATAACAATTGGCAAGATATATTAGTAAATATATGGGAAACTATCGTTTCATGGTTTGAATCAGCAACAGGTTGGTTAGATCCACTTTTAAAACCAACAACGGATGGTTGGTGGCAGAGTGCTTTTGATTACTTCAATTCATTTCCTGTCTTACTACAAATTTTATTCGTTGGATTTGTTGGACTCTTGCTATTTATGGGTCTGATGTCTTTAATTAAGAAGTCACTTAAAATTGTTGTAGTCATTGGGATTATTGTTTTAATCTTCATGGTCTTAAACGGATAATTTAAAAATAATAGAAATGGGGTTAAGTCACATGCAAATGGTTGATTTAATAAATAAGAAGAAATATAACCAAAAGTTAACAAATGAAGAAATCAAGTTCATTGTTGATGGTTATACAAGCGGTCAAATACCAGATTATCAAATGTCTGCTTTTTTAATGGCTGTTTATTTTAATAATATGGACATCGAAGAATCTACAGCATTAGCACTTGCTATGAGAGATAGTGGTGAGGTACTAGATTTAAGCGATATTAAAGGTACAAAGGTTGATAAGCATTCTACCGGTGGCGTTGGTGATAAGGTCAGTATCATCCTTGCACCCCTGGTTGCTCATTTGGGTGCTAAGCTTGCTAAAATGAGCGGGAGAGGCTTAGGTCATACCGGTGGTACAATTGACAAGTTGGAATCTATTCCAGGGTTTAAAGTTGTCTTACCATTGAATGCGTTTAAGCAACAAGTTAAAGATATCGGTTGTGCAATTGTTGGCCAAAGTGGTGATATTGCACCAGCTGATAAAGTCATGTATGCACTCCGTGATGTAACTGCAACTGTAGATTCAATGCCTTTAATTGCATCCTCTATTATGAGTAAGAAATTAGCCTCAGGCGCTGATGCAATTGTACTAGATGTTAAAGTTGGTTCAGGTGCATTTATGAAGACACTCGAAGATGGTATAACCTTATCAAAGATCATGGTTGACATTGGTAAAAAAGCAGGTAAAAAAGTTACTGCTATTCTAACCGGTATGGAAGAACCACTTGGTCATAAAATTGGTAACGCATTAGAAATTTATGAATCTGTTGAAACGCTAGAAGGTCATGGGCCTGAAGATTTAACACGAGTTGTCTCTGTAATATCTGGTCATTTATTAAAACACGCAGGTGTTGTAAAAGACTATGAGAGTGGTTATAAATTATCATACAATACATTGAGAAGCGGCGAAGCTTTAGACACCTTTTACACCTTCATTCAAGCACAAGGTGGCGATGTTAATTTCTTAAAAAATAAAGAACAAATTCTAGCCAAAGCAAAGACCTATGAAGTTAAGGCTAAATCATCAGGATACCTTGAAAAAGTAGATGCTTTGAACTTTGGAATTGCTGGCATGAAACTTGGTGCAGGTCGTGCAACAAAAGATGATGTAATCAATTTGTTTGTAGGCATTGACTTGCATAAAAAGATTGGTGATGAAGTTAAAGAAGGCGAAACAATTTGTACCCTTTATCACGAACAAAAGGGTCTTGAAGAAGCAATAGAAATTATTGGTAAGTCCTATATTATTGGACCTAATAAAATAAAACTAGACCTAATTAAAGAGACGATATTGTAATGCGAATTATAGCTGGAGAATTTAGAAGTAGAAAAATTAAAATGGTACCATCAACAGACACCAGAGAAACATCTGATAAAGTCAAAGGTGCAATCTTTAATAGTTTAAACTCTAAAGTGAAAGATGGCATGATTTTAGACCTTTTCGCAGGATCTGGCAGCTATGGACTCGAATCTATTTCAAGAGGTGCTAAGCATGTACTGTTTAATGATGTTAAACAAAATGCACTTATCACCTTAAAGAATAACATAGCATCACTAAGTGTAGAAGACAAATCAACGGTATGGAAATTAGACTATACACTCGCTTTAAAAAGACTTAAGGAACTTGACTATAAGTTTGATCTTATATTCATAGACCCTCCATATATTATGGATGTCTATGAATCCATAGCAACAGAACTTTTAGACTATATAAATGATGAT
>JBAYTJ010000057.1:0-8360 GCA_041675665.1 Acholeplasma sp.
GGACCAGCAATAATGTAAGGGATATTTCCATCGACGAAGTTTGCACCAGCACCAACTGAATTATGGTTATTATTACCAGTTGTAGCAGGTTTTAATTCGTCACGGAACCATGTTAATGCAGCAACAGCATCTGCAAATCCGACAGCACTTGGATCATCTAAGTTTTCACCAAATGGTTGGAATCCTAATGCAGAGTAGAATGTTTGCATAAAGTAAGAGTCAGCCCAGTGAGAAGAAGTACCTAAATAGTACCAACCTTTTTGAGCATTTGTTTGTCCAGATTCATCACTAGCTAAAGCAGCATTCCAAATCGCAGCTTCTTCTAATAATTCTTCCATTGTTTCAGCAGGTGTATCTACTAAAGATTTATTATAGTATAGACCAACTGATTCTAAAGACATAGGTACTGCATAAACATTTTCTTGAGCGTTAGCACCTGGACCAAATTGACCAGTTGACTCGTCATATAATAATGTTGCAATATCCATACCTAGTGGATGCGCACGTTCTGCAACACGTGTTGCTACAGAAGATGGCAGTGCATAAACTAAGTCTTCTAAGATTGCAGCAGCTAAGTGGTCATGTGGGAATTGGAAAATATCCGCACCATTACCAGTTAAACCAAAAGTCTTAAGTCTTTCACGTGCATCAACTGTTCCCATATGTTGATGTTGAACAATAATATCTCTACCAGCATCTGTTTCGTTGAATGCAGCTATAACTGCTTGCATATATTCACCGTTTTGATCATCGATCCAAACAGTAATCGTTTCTTTTTCTTTATAGATTTCTGAGAAATCATATTCTGCACCATCGTTTTTTTCAGTTGGTGTACAAGCCACAACGAATAAAACGAACATAATCATTAATAATGAACTAAATATTTTTTTCATGTCTATCCTCCTTAGGCCTCAGGTTTAACGACTCTGAAAGTGAAAGTTTCTTGAGTTACGTTACCCCATGCATCGGAAACTTGTAGCATGATTACATAGTCGCCTTCAGTACGTGTGTCTAATTTAGCATTATCACCGCTCGGAACGAATACCGCTCTTGTTAAGTCTCCGTCTCTGTCATCAACTGCACTATATAGTGGGAAGTCTGCTAAGTCAAATGGTTGACCCCATACAACTTCAATGATTCTATCTTCACCTAATAGTGGGAATGTAATATCAGGACCATTTCTATCTAAGTCTAATTCGATTTCTGCTTGATCAGTTTCATTATCAAAGAATAATACATAGTCTTTGGTAGTGTCTAATTCAGAACCTTCAGCTAATACAATAACAAAGTCAGCAATCGAAGTATTACCAACAGCGAAGTCAACACGTTCAATCGTTAATGCAGTCGCAGCGTATTGAGCATCCTCGGTTTCAGTTGCTTCAGCAGTTCTTTCCTTAATAGAGAACCAACCTTCAACTAAAGCAATTGCTTGTTCTTCAGTTAATTCTGATTCTTCATCAGCTACTGGGTTAGCAAGTTGAGCAGAAGTTTTAACAATCACTTGATCAGCTCTAACAGCATAAGTTCCATCAGCAGCACCAGAAGTAGCATCTACAGTGTATGGTAATAATCTAAATGAGAATGCATTGAATGCAAAATCAGCAAAATTTTCATTACCATAGAATAGGTTATGATTTGATGTTACGCCATTACCTGCAGAATATACAAAAGCAAATCCAACAGCCCCTGGTTCATGTTCGCCTTCACCTAAAGATAAT
Source organism: Acholeplasma sp. (assembly GCA_041675665.1). Lineage (GTDB taxonomy): Bacteria > Bacillota_I > Bacilli_A > Acholeplasmatales > Acholeplasmataceae > Acholeplasma. The sequence goes on from JBAYTJ010000057.1 coordinate 1,719, forward strand.
TCTAAAGTAACATCACCGGTTTTTTTAGAGTTGTCGCCTTCACCAAAGTAGATTAATAAACCTGCTTCAGGCATTTCATCTTCTTCAGTAGGTGCAGCAGATAACATAGCTACTTTTACATCCATACCTGTTGCAGTGTTTCCACCTGTACTAAATACTTCAAGTGGTTCATTCCACCCAGAAGCCTCTTCACTCCAACCATTCCAGTTGTGAACACCTAATGTGTCTTCATATGATCCTGATGGATCAAAATATAGTAAGAACATATTATATTTAGTGTTGTCAGCAACAAAATATCTTGGATTTTCAGCACTCGTATTACCTGAACCTTGTACGATGTACACATGAACAGTTTCCCCAGCTTTTACAACTGTATGAGGAATAGAAATATCGCCAGTGTATTTATTGCCCCAATTTGGGTCAGCATCTAGACCAGATGGTCTCTCAACAGCAATCCAACCAAAAGTTGCAGTACTTGTTGACTCAACTACTGGTAGGTCATTATAAATAAATGTTGCGCCGAAATCATCAACGCCATCATGGACAGCATGTGGATCAATACCGCCCCAAGTATGCGTACCTAACAAGTCATATTCTTCATCCCAATTCTTGAAATGGATGACTAGGTTTCCAGTTTCCTCTTCCGCAGCATAAAGGTGCGGTAAAGCAACTAAAACGGTAGCAAAAACTAGTAAAGATAAGATAATCTTTTTCATTTTACCCTCCTAAAAAGTATTGTTTGTATCATCTTACAAAATCAGTATATCATATTTTATTATTAATTTGTAAAGCGGTTACATGTGATGTATATGTGCAAACGGTTTCTTATTTGCAAACGCTATCATTTTCAGATGTATTTCTTATAAATATTAACTTTAAAAGCCTAGCAGTCATTTTAGTTAACAAAAAACACCACAAAATATAATGTGGTGTTCTAAAATCTAAGTGTTTGATTTTAAGTAAATGTTTTTCTAGAAAAGATGAGTAAGACTAGCATCACAACAAGTCCTAATACTAGATTAAATACAACAGGTGCAAATCCCGGCAAGATTAATCCAAATATTAAGGCTAAAACACTTGGTAGTGTTGCACTTAAAATAATAAATTGTAAGCCTTCTTTATAGCTTAAGAATTTTTGGAAACCAAATCTGAACAACTGTATAATAAAGGATAAAACGATGATATATATAAAGGTTGCAATAAACTGTATCATTTGGTTTCTGATGACTGTATAAAAAATAATTTGATCACTAAATGACTTTTCTACAGACTGGGCAAATAAACTAAATATTTCGTTACGCTCATCACCGGTTGATATGTTTAATTGACTGAGCATAATTGGTGTTTCAAATCCTTGATAATTTGGTGTGCGAATCGTTGCACCATCCATATCAATATACTGTATGAAGTCCTTATGAAAAATAACGATATTTAAATCCTTAAGCGATTCAATGGATGCATCATAACCAAAGAAGTATATAAAATCACCATTAATATAACTTGAACCATCTAAATAGGATTCAGGAATACCACCTGTTGTAATCGTTGTAGCTGGCAAATTCGTCCAATTTGGAATAAATTCTGTCATGTTTTGTTCTATAAAATTTATCCTTGAGCCTTGCTGTTCAAAAGTTAACCAAGTCAGAGGAAAATTTGCAATAAAAGTCAGTAGTAAGAAATATATGATTATTTTAAGTAAATTTACATGTCTACTGTTTTCTATGAGTTGGGGATACCTAAAACCCATCTTAAAATATTTTACAAGAAACATCACTAGAGTCTCGTATCTTTCATAGTTTTTGTACGGAAGGTATCATTTGCTTGACGATTTCTTAAAGAATCATCTAAATCAATAACTTTCGTTTTAAAGATATAATCATGAATCGTTCTTGAGACATGTTTTTCACTAAGCGCGAAAAAAGCAATCACCAAGTAAACACCAAATGTTGCTGTAGAAAAGAAGTACTTAAATATTTCTCTACTGATAAGTTTTAATTTAGATGCTTCAGATCCATCAAGGTTAACAACCTTAATTTTTTGAATACGTTTACCGAATGTTTGTTTTGCTTTAATTAAGTGTGGAAAGATAATAAGAAAGAAAAAGGTTAGTGTAAGAATACTTATTTGTAATGTAGTTCTAAGTAAATCATCTACATTTGCTAAACCAAACGCAGTTAATATAAATACGATAATGAGTCCTGAAATATCAGCTGCAAATGCGCGTACACGCTTTTCAAATCTGGGAACCATGTTGTAAATCCTCTGCTTTCATGATGTATGTTTTATTATAACACGGTATTATCAATAGAAACATGAATACCGCTGATAGTCTATCACTATTAAAGTATTATAATTATATAACAAACTGTAAGCGATTACATTGTGTAAACGATACCACATATACTGTGTGATTTTGTGTGGTATACTTTAGGTATAAAATATATACATTAATAGGGAGGAACAAAATGGCTAAGAAATTATTTCTTGCGCTATTTTTCTTGGTTTCTGCAATGGTACTTGTTAGTTGTGATGATGTTAATCCAACAGAGCTTGAGGTTTTAGTACAAACAGCGGAAAGTATGGAAATTGAATTAGAGGTTACAGATAATTTTGAATTACCTGTAACATTTGAAAATGAGGGCATTACTGTGTCATGGACATCAGATAATGCTGCAATATTTATTGTATCTGGTAACCAAGCAATTGTCACACGAAGTAGTGAGGATGTATCTGTTAAGTTAACAGCTGTATTTACACTGGGTGAAACGGTGCATGAAGTTGATGTAAATATAGTTGTAAAAGCTGTAGAATCAGTAGGTAGTGTAACGGTAGAATTTACTGTAACATTGCCAGTAGGTACACCACTGGATGATGAGATTATCATTGCAGGTAACTTTGGATCGGGTTCTAATATGCCAGAATGGGCACCAAATGATCCAGTAGGTGTTGCTAGAAGAATTGATGCAACAACAGCTGCGTTTACACTTGTTTATGACTACGTAACTGAACCAATAACTATCCAATATAAGTGGACAAGAGGTTCTTGGGAAACGGTTGAAAAAGATATCAATGGTGATGAAATCGGTGACAGAACAGAGGTTATTACAGCAGATTTTGAAACTGTAACAATTGACAACGTTGTTGAACGTTGGGCAGATATTAATCCGGATTTAACAGATGAAGAAAAATTAGCACTTGCAAAAGAAGCACTTACAATCCCTAGTGATGTTTTAGCAGACTTTGTATTGCCACTTTCTTTTGATCACGGTACAACAATTAGTTGGGCATCAAGTAACAGTGCGATTGCAATAAATGGTAGTGATGCAGTTGTTACAAGCCTAGAATCTGATATCCGAGTTATTTTAACAGCAACGATATCTATAGGTTCACTAATGGATACAAAAAATTTTGAGGTAACTGTAAAATCTTCTGACACAGTGAAATTTGATACATTTGAACTGACAATCAATGTAGACCTACCAAGTAATACACCAATGGAAGATGATATATTCATATTTGGCAACTTCCCTGAAAATACAGGGTTAGATGCTTGGGGTGGTGCTGATAATCCACTTAATAAACTTACACGTGATGGCAATACAGCATCAATTACAATAAACTTTACAGAATTAACGGAGAACATTACACTAGAATATAAAATCACACGAGGTAATTGGGATAAGGTTGAAGGTAATGAAACGGCAGGCCAAAGTGCTAACAGAGAATATGTCATCACAAGACTACTTGAGACACACGAAATAGAAATTACTGTTTTGACATGGGAAGATCTAGGTGTACCTGCCCAAAACGATGAAGAAAAAATTGAACAAGCACTACAAGCACTTGTTATACAGCCTGAAGCTATTGAGGATTTCACACTACCTTTATCAGGTTTAAATGAAACAACAATAAACTGGGCATCTAATGATACAGCAATTACAATAGATGGTGCAAATGCAACTCTAAATAGGGGTGAGACTGATATAACAGTTGAATTAACAGCAACAATTACTTTAGGTGAATTAACAGATACGCGTCTATTTGAAGTCGTAGTTAAGGCGTTAGGTGTCGTCTATTTTGAAACATTTGACCTAACGATTACGGTCATATTGCCTGAATATACACCGCCTGAAGCAGAGATATTTGTATTTGGTAATTTTCCAGCAAATACTGGTTTAACTGCTTGGGGTAGTGGTGATAACGCACCGAATAAATTAAGTCGTGATGGTAACACAGCTACCATAACAATAAATTTCACGGAACTATCTGATACTTTCAATTTAGAATATAAAATTACCAGAGGCACTTGGGACAGTGAGGAAGTAACTATCACAGGTGGTAATGTATCTAATAGACAATTTGAAATAAATAGATTATTTGAATCATCTGCTATAGAAGTTACAGTGGATAGATGGAAAGATATTACACCACCATCAGTGGTAGGTAATCTAACAATCATTGAAGATTTTGCAATGCCCGGATATGGAGAAGATATATTTAGAACCATTCGTATTTGGACACCGGAAAACTATGATCCTGAAGGGGTAACAACATATCCTGTTATTTACATGCAAGATGGTCAAAATTTATTTGATGCAAAAACATCATTTGCAGGTGAGTGGGAAATTGATGAAACAATTACTGGTTTGATGGATATGTCATTGTTTGCTGGTGCGATTGTTGTTGGTATCGATAATTCAGGTGCTAACAGACTCAATGAATATACACCAAACTGGTCAGATACACCAGAAGCTGGTGGTGCATTATATGCGGCATTTATCGTCGATACCCTAAAACCATATATTGACGAAAACTACCTAACAAAGCCGGAACGTGAACATACAATGGTTGCAGGTAGCTCAATGGGTGGTTTAATTAGTTTCTATATTGGGTTAGAATATCCTTTAGTATTTGGTATGGTTGGTGCATTTTCAACATCCTTCCAAATGAATACAGAAGTTGCTAGACAAGCTTTTATTGATGCAATAGATACTGAAAACCTACTACCAAGAATTATTCTTGATGCTGGTAGTGAAGAATCACTAGAGACATTTGTACCAATCGTCGTTGAAGAACTAGCTGATGCAGGTTATCCGATGATTCATGTATTTTCTGAAGTTGTAGCAGGTCATGGACATAACGAAGCCGCTTGGCGTGATAGATTTGGCGATGCTTTAGTTTGGTTATTTAGCAATGAACCAGGTAATTATGCATTGGTTATTGAATAACAATTTACTGTAAATCATTGAAAGTTGGATCTTTTCATGTATCATTTATACTTGAAACTTGGTCCAACTTTTAACTTTATGATATCGTCATTATGCAAACGGTTTCTTATGCAAACGCTATCATTAGATATATCGAATCATATTAAATTATGATATATTTAAATTCTAGGAGGATTAAAAAATTGAAAAAATTAATATTATTTATATTAACTATAATGTTTTCTAGTGTACTTGCTTTATCAATTACATACGCAAATGAACGACCAGATACATTGGTAGTACATTATTTTAGGTATGATGGAAACTACACTGGCTACAACATGTGGTTATGGCAAAATGAACCTACATCATTAGGTGGAAAACAATTTAATTTTAATAATGATAATGTTGATGAACATGGTGCTTACTTTGAAGTTGATTTAGAAACTGAAGGCTACATGGACACAACAAGATGGGGTATCATTATTAAACAAGGCGGCTGGGAAGGTTATAGAGAACCAGGTGGTGATCGTTTCTTTAGATTAAGCGATATGGAAATGATCAGTGGCAAAGTACATGCATACTTTGTACAAGCAGATGTTAATATCGGGTTGAGTACTGCAGATTTAGCAAATAACATACCAGATTATAGATCAAATATACTATTTGTTGCTTTTGATGCACAAAGAAATATTGTTGCCGATTTAACACATCAAGCATCTAGTTATAAAGTTTATGAAGATGATGTGGAAGTAGATTCGGGTACATTAAATTCAAGTTTAAAACAAACCATTAGTGGTATTACAGTTGATTTAACAAAGACTTATGACTTAGAAGTGATGTTTGCTGATTCAACTGCAAGAAAAACAGTTTCACTTCAAAATCTATATGACACACCTGATTTTGAAAGTGCATTTACATATGATGGTGATTTAGGTGTTATTTATACTGAAAGCGAAACAACATTCAGATTGTGGGCACCTGTATCACAAGCAGTTTCATTAAATATTTATAATCAAGGTCATCCGTTGTATAACCGTTTAGGTGAACCCTCAGAAGAAGTAACACCAGTTTCTACACATGAAATGTTAAGTATTGAAAATGGTGTTTGGGAAGTTAAACTTCAAGGCGATTATGCATCTAAATACTATACATTTGATGTTACAAATAATAACGTAACCAATGAAGTGACAGATCCATATAGCTACTCTACTGGCGCAAACGGTTTAAGAAGTATGGTTGTTGATTTTGAAGCAACCAACCCATTATACTGGGAATTTAGTACGAGACCAGATACGATTAAAACATTTACAGATTATATTATTTGGGAATTACATGTTAGAGACTTAACCAGTCATTCATCTTGGGAGGGTACAGAAAGTTACCGTGGTAAATTCTTAGGTTTAGCACAAACAGGTACAACCTATACAAAAAA
>JBAYTJ010000058.1:0-8248 GCA_041675665.1 Acholeplasma sp.
TAACGATCTGATGTCAGATTGTTATTTTTTTATAGTGGATATAACAGCCTAAAACATTAAAAAAATCAAATTTTTAAGCCAAAGTCATTAACATTTAGTCATAAATCAACACATAGAACATACGAAAATGCGAAAACGTTTACGTGTGTTTTTTTGAGTTGACGCCTTAGTTAAAACAATCACATATTTTGTTGTTTAAAAACGCTTACATTAAATGAATAAAAGTGCTTGAAATCTAAAATTGAGGTGTTAAAATATAGTTGCGCAAACGTTTAAGTTTGAAGGAGGGGTGTCATGGTTAAGTTAAAAGATATTGCTGATATTGCAGGTGTAAGTATTGGTACAGTAAGTAAAGCTTTAAGCAATAGTCATGAAATTAGCATCAAAATGACCAAGAAGATTCATAGGATTGCTAATGAAATGGGCTATATTGCAAACTCACAAGCAAGAAGTTTGAAAACCAACCGTTCCTATAATGTAGGCGTTGTATATATTGATAAGTCAAAAGCCGGGTTAAAGCATGAATATTTTTCAACGATGTTGGGTAGTATTCAAGAAAATTTACGTATTAAAGGCTATGATTTTACATTTATATCCAATCTTGTAGGATCAACAAAGCATACACTACTTAGTCATGCAAGATATAGAAGATGTGATGGTGTCATTATTGTTACAGCGGATTATGACGATCCTGAAATATTACAACTCATTGCGTCTGATATGAAAGTTGTAACAATTGATCATATTTTCGATAACCGTACAGCCATATTATCTGATAATGATATTGGCTTAGGTAAAATTGTTGAGCATATTCATCAAATGGGGCATCGTAAGATAGCATTTATTCATGGTGAAATGACGCAAGTAACAAAAGATCGTCTTGAATCCTTTCATCAAGCTTGTTCAAAACTTGGTATCAGTGTACCGTCAGAATATATTAAACAGGGTGACTACCACTTACCTAAAGAAAGTGGACTTGCTACTAGGGATTTATTAGGTTTACCGGACAAACCAACATGTATCATCTATCCGGATGATTATTCATATATGGGCGGTTTGACAGAAATTGAAAAACATGATCTACATATACCGGATGATATATCCGTTGTTGGTTATGATGGTATATATCTATCAAGAATTTTGAGACCTTCTTTAACAACATATGTTCAAAATAGCAGTGAGATTGGTAAACAAGCAGCATTAAAGCTTATTGAACATATTGAAAACCCTAAGGAACATGTCGCTAAGACAATAACTATAAGGGGTAAACTTCAAAAAGGGCAGACAGTAAAAAATATTAAAAAAACTTTTTAAAATATAAAAAAAGAAAAGGGGTAAAATAATGTTTAAAAAGATTTTTCTAAGTATGTTAGTATTACTTGCAGCAACCGCTTTGGTTGCATGTGATAATACATCAGGCGGTGTATCATCTAAATCAGAAGGTGATACATTAGTCATTCGAGTTTGGAACGATGAGTTTATTGGTCGTTTCAGAAATTTCTATCCAGGGTATGTGAAAACAAATTCAGATGGAACAGATGTGTTGGACGATGGAACAATCGTCAAATGGATTCAAGTAGCAAACGATAATAATGCATATCAAATTGCATTAGATGCTGCACTATCAAATCAAGCAAGTGCTGCTGCAAATGATAAAGTAGATATATTCTTAATTGAGGCAGATTATGCAACGAAATATGCAAATGACCGTTTCGCACTTGATGTACATAAAGATTTAAATATCAGAGAATCAGTTTTTGCTGATCAGTATCAATATACAAAAGATATTGTAACAGATGAAGGTGGCGCATTAAGAGCTGTTTCATGGCAAGCAACACCAGGCTTATTTGCATACCGTGCAGATATTGCAAGAGCAGTTTTAGGCACAGATGTACCATCAGAAGTTCAAGCCAAAATTGACACTTGGGCTAAGTTTGATACAGTTGCAGCACAAATGAATGATGAGAATTACCGCATGTTATCTGGTTATGATGATGCATTTAGAGCATATTCTAATAATACATCGGCTAAATGGGTTGATGAAGATAACAATGTAGTTGTTGACCAACAAATTCTAAATTGGATTAAACAAACAAAAAACTATTCAACAAATGGTTATAATAATGGAAATGCTTTATGGAGTGATGGTTGGCAAAGTGATCAAGGATCAAATGGGGACGTCTTTGGATTCTTCTATTCTACTTGGGGCATTAACTTTACTTTATTAGGTAATTCATTAGATGATGCTGATGCACCAAAAGAAGTTGGTAATGGGTTATTTGGTGAGTACAGAGTTGTACAAGGACCAGCAAGTTACTACTGGGGTGGTACATGGATTGTTGGTGCTAAAGGGACAGATAATCCAACATTAGTCAAAGATATTATGATTAAAATGACTGCGAATCCATCAATTGCCGAAAGTATTACTTTAGATACAGAGGATTATACAAATAATAAATCAGCAATGACTAAGATTGCTAATGATCCAGAATATGGTTCTGCATTCTTAGGTGGTCAAAATCATATTGCATTATTCACCTCAGCTGCTCAACAAATTGATATGAGTAATGCATCACCTTATGACCAAGGCTTAAATGAAGGTATTCAAACTGCAATGAAGGATTATTTTTCAGGTACATCAACATTCACACAAGCTTGGAACAGATTCAAAGAAATTGTCAATGAGAAATATCCGGAATTAAAATTCCCTACAGCACCAGCTGAACCTCAATAATTATGGTTTTATAGATGATGAGGGATGAATAAATCCCTCATCATACTTTTATGAGGCGGTAACTTGAAAAACATAAAAATCATTTTAGATTATATGAAAGGTATAAATTATGTCTATAAAGCAAAAAAGAATAAATTACAATAAATGGGGATATTATTTTGTAGCACCTTTTATCATTGTCTACGTAGTCTTTTCTTTAATCCCATTACTTTCAACATTTTACTATAGTTTCTTTGAATATTACTATGCTCAAGGTGGGTTTATTAAGGTAGGACCAAATTTCAATGGCTTTGAAAACTATCAAACATTGTTTAGCCAAGGTGTTTTTATGAAGTACCTAGGTAATACAGCTGTTTTATGGTTGATGGGATTTATACCTCAAGTTATTGTTTCATTATTAATGGCATTATGGTTTACGTCATTTAGATTAAAACTTAAAGGTACAACATTTTTCAAAACAATTATGTATATGCCAAACTTGGTGATGGCAGCAGCATTTTCTATGTTATTTGTTCAACTATTTTCTAATACTGGCGGATTAACTACGTTACTCATAGATACAGGTGTATTACCTGAATCATTTAGTTTTGTAGATAGTGTATGGCCAACTAGAGGCTTGATCGCAGCGATGAATTTTTTAATGTGGTTTGGTAATACAACGATACTTTTAATGGCAGGTATTATGGGTATTGATGATTCATTAATTGAATCAGCGAGTGTTGATGGGGCGAATAGTCGTCAAGTATTTACAAAGATCACATTACCACTATTAAAGCCTATATTATTATTTGTTTTAATAACATCACTCGTTGGTGGTATTCAAATGTATGATATCCCATTCGTCTTTACTAGGGGAACTGGTGGACCACAAGGAAGTTCTCAAACTGTTATGATGTATATTAGTGGATTACTTAGAACCAGTAAACAATATGGTATGGCTGGAACTGCATCCGTTGTACTTTTCTTAATTACTTCTGTTATTAGTTTATTTTTCTTCTTTATTATGAATAAAGAGGAAATCGCTGAGTACCGTGCAGAACGCAAAGTGAGAAAGGAACTTAAAAAATGAACAAATCTATTGAACTAAAGAAAATGAGATTTGTGGATAAGTTGCCTTTATACTTTTTAAAGTTCTTCATTTATCTCATACTAAGCACATTTGCTTTGTTAATTATATTTTTATTCTATACATTATTTGTTAATGCATCACGACCACACATTGATATTTCAAAAGGCTTTTCTGCATACCCGGGTACATTCTTTACAAGAAACTTCGTAAAGATCATTACACAAGAAAACTTGTTTGTTATTGAAGGTATTAGAAATAGTTTCTTTATTGCATTTATTTCTGCAATATTAACGACCTACTTTAGTGCTTTAACGGCATATGCAATCCATTTATATAGGTTTAAAGGTAAAAGATTTATCCATTTATCTATATTAGCTGTCATGATGATACCAACACAAATTGCTGGTATCGGATTGGTAACTATTCTATATAGTATCGGCTTTGTAAATAACTACTGGGTTATTATAATTCCAGCAGTTGCATCGCCAGCAACATTCTTCTTCATGAAGCAGTACATACAAAGTGTATTACCTTATGAAATAATTGAAGCTGCCAGAATGGATGGTTCTAGTGAATTTAGAACATTTAATCAAATTGTTTTACCAATAATCAAACCCGCATTGTCGGTACAGTTTATCTTTGCTTTTGTAGCAAGCTGGAATAATTTATTTATACCTTCATTAATTATTCAAGATGGTAATAAACGTACACTACCGATCATTATTGCTCAACTAGGGGTTTCAGATCCTAGAAACTTTGACCAAGGAGCAAGATTTATGCTGATGTTTTTAGCAATTATACCAACAATAATAATATATTTAATATTCTCACAATACATCATTAAGGGTACAACCGCTGGTAGTGTGAAAGGATAAGAAAAGGACATAATATGAAATTTGGACATTTTGATGATTTAAATAAAGAATATGTAATAAATACACCATACACACCATATCCTTGGATAAATTATTTAGGTAGCGATGATTACTTTGTTTTGATGTCCAACACATCAGGCGGCTATAGTTTTTATAAAGACGCAAGAGACAGAAGAATAACTAGATATCGATATAATAATGTACCTATTGATAATGAGGGTAGGTATTTTTTCATTAAAGAAAATGATACAGTTTGGAATATCGGCGTGAAACCTACACAAACAAAGCTAGATAGTTTTGAAGTTAGACATGGTATGGGTTATACAAAGTTTAACTCAAAAAAAGATGGACTCGTTGCAAAACAACTATCATTTGTACCTAAGGAGTATAATGGAGAAATTCATAAAATAACACTAGAGAATACAACAAATTCTATTAAGAAAATAAAATTATTTTCTTATATAGAGTGGGCTTTTTGGAATGCAAACGACGATCAAACAAATTTTCAACGTAACTACTCTATTGGTGAGGTAGAAGTCGATGGATCAACTATCTACCATAAAACTGAGTACAGAGAACGTCGGAATCACTATGCATTTTTTCATGTGAATCAGCCAGTAAATGGATTTGATACAGATAGAGAAAGTTTTATTGGACTTTATAATGATATATCCAATCCCGATGTTGTTAGAAGTGGACATTCTAAAAATAGTGTTGCAGATGGATGGTCTCCTGTGGGATCACATTATATTGAAGTGACATTAAAACCAAATGAAGTTAAGGACTTTATATTTATCATAGGCTATGTAGAAAATGATAAAGAAAATAAGTTTGAAAAACACCAAGTTATCAACAAAAAAATAGCAAAAACAATGATTCAATCCTTTGAAACAAATGAACAAGTCATGGATGCATTTGATAAATTAAAACTATTTTGGGATGCAACACTATCTAATTATCAAATACAGTCTAATGACGATAAGCTTGATTGCATGGTAAACATTTGGAATCAATATCAGATCATGACAACATTTAATTTGAGCCGCAGTGCTTCATATTTTGAATCTGGTGTAGGGCGTGGCATGGGCTTTAGAGACTCTAATCAAGACTTACTTGGATTTATGCATATGGATCGAACGAAAACGCGCCAAAGACTGCTAGACTTAGCGTCTACACTCTTGGTTGATGGTGGTGCATATCATCAGTATTCACCATTAACTAAAAAAGGGAATACAGATTTAGGTACTGGATTTAATGATGACCCCAACTGGCTGATTTTAGCTTGTGTGCAATACATCAAAGAATCGGGTGATTACGCGATTTTAGATGAAGTGGTAATGTATGAATCAAATCCCAAACTAAAAGGGTCATTATTAGAACATTTAAAAAGAGCTTTTTATAAAACAGCAAATAATTTGGGTCCGCATGGGTTACCTTTAATAGGTCGAGCAGATTGGAATGACTGTCTCAACTTAAACTGTTTTTCAGATGAGCCTGGTGAGTCTTTTCAAACCGTCCAAAATAAAGGTGATGGCTTAACCGCTGAAAGTATTTATATTGCAGGTTTATTCGTTTATGTGGGTAAAAAATTTAGCGATCTTTTAAATAAAGTAAAATCATTTCATCTTAAAAATGAGGTTGATCAACACATAAAGCAAATGATATATAGTGTTGAACAACACGGGTTTGATGGCAAATGGTTTCTAAGAGCATATGATGCATATGGAAAAAAGGTAGGCTCACAATCAAATACTGAAGGTCAAATATTTATAGAACCACAAGGTATGTGCATAATGGCTGGCATAGGACTAGAAAATGGTATGGCAAAAAAAGCATTAAAGTCTGCTAAAGATTTACTGGATACACCATATGGCATGGTACTAAATTATCCAGCCTACTCCAAGTATCATATAGAGCTTGGTGAAATAACAAGTTACCCAGAGGGCTATAAAGAAAATGGCGGCATATTTTGTCACAACAATCCATGGGTTGCATGTGCGGAAGTTGTCATGGGAGATGGTAATCGTGCATTTGAAATATATAAGAAAATTGCACCATCATATTTAGAAGACATATCTAAATTACATAAAACGGAACCATATGTATATGCACAAATGATTGCAGGTAAAGAAGCTATGAGGCATGGAGAAGCAAAAAACTCCTGGTTAACAGGTACTGCAGCTTGGAATTTTGTAGCGATTAGTCAATATATATTAGGTATACATCCTGAATTTGATGGACTAAGAATAAACCCGGTATTACCAGATCATATAACGAAACTTATAATTACTAGAAAATTTAGAGAAAACACGTATGTCATTAATGTACAAAAAACCGGTAAATATGAACTACGCTTGAATGAAATAGACATAAAGGGTGATATCGTAATATACGAACCATCGAGCGAAGTTCAATATGTTGATGTACACATTTAAATTATTTTTCATTTTTCTTCTCTCTTTTTTAAAGAAAGCATATTTCCAATAAAAAATATGGAGCCTTGAATCGGACGCCATATTTTTTATTTCAGATATAAGATTAAATAATACTATGCTTTGTAGGGAACTACCGTGATAGTTACACCTGGTTTATCACCAATTAATTTTGATACTGGACATAATTTGTGTGCATAATCCACAATCTCTTTAGTTGTTGTTGTATCTAAATCTTCAATGGCTGCAAAACAATCTAATGTAAAACTATATCGTTCAACCGGGTGTAGCCAAAGCTTTACTTTAACATCTACACGAGATTTATTGGTCAGTCTTTTGGACCGAATGATTGATATAATTGCTGAGTTTAAACAAGTAGCCCATGCTGCTCCAATTAGCTGTTCTGGGTTTGTATGTTCTAAGTCTGCTTTAAGCACGGGTGCTAAGTCAAATGTCAAACCATTATCAGCGGTTGCGATACCTTTTGTACCTTCTTTATTTGTAATGACTGTTTCATAGATTTGTTTTAATTCGTTCATAATAACACATCCTTTCATATCTATTATATGTGCTTAAAATGAAAATATCACATAAAACACTAAATGTTACACGTTTTAATGCAATTAAGACTAAAAAGTTGTCTTTTTCACATTTAGAATATTTATTTTATCTATATATAGACGTTTCGATTGATAAGCATATATCGTTAAGATATAATCATAATGTGAAAGCGTTATCAAACGTTGGGAGGCATATTATGACTAAAAAGCATTTTATTAACTTTAATAAGTTCTTGATTATGATGGCACTAGTGGCGTCGATTTTATTACTTGTTGCATGTACGGATGATACGAATAAAATGGATGTGACTGTATCATTTGTAACAAATGATACAGTAGAAAAATCATCAATTGATAAACCAGCTGGTGCAGTGCTAACACAAGCAGAGTTAACCATACATGAAAGAGATCATTTTGATTTTAATGGATGGTTTTTAGACCCTGAATTTGAAACCAAGTTTGAAATTACAATGGTACTTGATGGTTCGATCACACTGTATGCACAGTGGAAAGAACATGAAAAGACAAGTTATACAGTTAAACACATACTTCATTCAGACGTAGATACATTTGAACTA
>JBAYTJ010000059.1:0-8225 GCA_041675665.1 Acholeplasma sp.
AGAGTTTATATATTGTGCAAATGATGAATTAGCGGTCGGTGTTTTAAAAGCATTAAATGAAGTAGGTATTTCTGTACCCAATGATGTGGCTATAGCTGGGTTTGATGGTATTCAACTAATTGATTTTGTAACACCTAAACTAACCACGATTAAAATTAATCACTTTGAGTGGGGACGTCAAATAGCTGGTTACTTAACCAGATTATTAACCAACATTAATGTCTATCCTCTAACAAATCCAGAGGCAACAATTGTCATTGGTGAAAGTGTATAGTTATGGATTTAAATGTATTATTAAAAACTCTATCTTTAGATGAAAAGATCGGACAGTTAATGATGGTACCACCGCATCTTTTCATTCAAAGTTCTGATACGGAACTTATGGGACCTTTAAAAGCACTAGGTATTAGCAAAGCTGATATTTTTAAAACTGGCAGCATATTAGGTATTGGTAGTGCTCAAGAAATGATAGATGTTCAAACAATTTATTTAGAGTCAAGCAGACATAAAATTCCTCTGATTTTTATGGCCGACATTATTCATGGATATGAAACAATTTTTCCTGTGCCACTTGGGCTGGCTTCTAGTTTTAATGAGGATTTACTTGAAATGGTAGCACAAATTTCTGCAGTCGAAGCATCGACTGCAGGTATACAAGTGACATTCGCACCCATGGTAGATTTAGTAAGGGACCCTAGATGGGGTAGAGTTGTTGAATCATTTGGAGAAGATTCTTATTTAGCAAAAAGATTTGCTGCTGCCCAAGTTAGGGGATATCAGGGTGACGGTGTCGATAAACCAGAAAACATTGCAGCTTGTGTCAAACATTTTGCTGCATATGGACTTTCAGAAGCCGGCAAAGACTATAATACAGTTGATTTATCCAGATTAAATTTATTTCAAAACTACTTAAGTGGGTTTAAGGGTGCGATTGATGCAGGAGCTAAACTTGTAATGACTTCATTTAACATTTTTGAAGGTATGCCTGCAACGATTAATAAATATTTACTGCAAGAGGTATTGCGTGGATCATTAAATTATAAAGGTACAATTATTAGTGATTATGCGAGTCTCAAAGAAACGATTACACACGGAGTGAAATCAAATGAATATGAAGCTGCAGTAGCAGGCGTACATGCTGGATTAAATATAGAAATGGCTACTGCACTTTATATAAAAAACTTAAAAGATGCAGTTGAAAATGGTGATATTATTGAAGAACAAATAGACGCACTTGTAATGGATGTATTGAAACTTAAAAAAGAATGTGGTTTATTTGATAATCCATATAAGGGTGCAAGTATAGAAAAAGAAAAACAACTGGTTCATGCTGATGTACATTTAGATAAAGCTCTTAGTGTTGCACAGGAGTCTATTGTATTGCTTAAAAATAGAGATTTATTGCCGATCAACAATCAGACGAAAATAGCATTAATTGGCCGTTATGCAAATAATCCTAATATGAATGGACCATGGAGTTGGCATGGTTCTAAACACTTAAACAATACACTGAGTGATGTGTTTAAGAAAGATATGAATTTGATTTATGTAAATGACGGTTCAAACCTTGATTATGAAAAACTAAAGGCAGCTGATGTAATTTTAATCGCATCAGGCGAAAATGAAAAAGATTCTGGTGAAGCACATTCAAAGGCCAATATTAAACTGCCATATAATCAAGAAGGATTCATTAAAGCAGTTAGAGATAGAACAACACAACCGATTGGGTTACTATTATTTAATGGTAGACCACTTGATTTATCAAATATTGTTGATGATGTTGATGCGATAGTCGAATGTTTCTTCCCTGGTTCTATGGGTGCACAGGCTATATCAAATATTATCTTAGGCAAAGTTAATCCATCAGCAAAACTCACAATGTCATTTCCTAGATCTGTGGGTCAAATTCCGGTTTATTATAATCATCTACCAACGGGGAGACCATTTCATCCACATGGTGAATATACATCATTTTACTTAGATTTAGATCATACACCGTTATTTCCATTTGGATATGGACTGAGTTATTGTTCCTTTAAATATGATAATTTTAGATGCTCAAATAACCGACTAAAGATGAATGAAACACTCATTGTTTCTGTAGATGTAACAAATCGTTCAAATCGGATTGGTAAAGAAGTCATTCAATTATATGTTCATGATCATTTTGCAGAAGTATCTAGACCACTAAAACAGTTAATTGATTTTAAAAAAGTCTCATTTAATCCCTATGAAACAAAGACGATAGAGTTTATTGTAACCAAAGATAATTTACAATACTATGATGGCAATCTTAATTTAAGGGTAGATAGTGGCACGTTTAGCTTGATGGTTGGTCCAAACTCAAGCGACCTGCAAAAGCTTGAGTTTGAGTTCTTTAAGGAGGTTTAAAGAAAATGAAAATATCATCAACATTAAAGAAAACAACAATTAAATCTGATGTTTTATCATTTGATTTGCTTGAATCTGGCGATGTGTTTCGTATTCATCATAATGACAATCAAATAAACTTGTTAAGGGCTGATCTATTAGATGGACAAGTAGCAAACATCTACTTAAGAATGAAAGATCAATCACCATACAAAGTATATCCTTTAATTGGTATAAAAGCGCAAACTGCTTTTGAAATTAAAGGCAATCAAGTTGTTTATGAAGGTTCTATTCTTGATACAAAGTATCAAATCACTTTAACTGTAGAAAAAGATAGATGGTATTATGAGGTTTGGGTGGATAAATCTAACCAATTTAAGGTTTATGATTTAGTTTATGGACAGGATATAGGCATTGCGCATACAGGTAGTATAATTTCAAGTGAGGCGTATACAGCACAATACATCGATCATTCAATATATGAAAATAATTTAGGGTATATTATTCAAAGTAGACAAAATCAAGGTCTTACGCAATATTTGCAAATAGGCGCACTTGGAAAGACCACTGGCTTTGCAACAGATGGGTTCCAAATATTTGATAAGTCATACAAAGTGGATTTTATAATGAAGGGACTAGAAAAAGAACTTCCAAATGAAAACTATCAGTATGAGTTTCCATATCTTACATTGAGTTCTAAAGACTTTGATGCGAAACTTACAAACAGTTTTACATTTTATGGTTACTATGATACAAGTCAAGTTGGAATACTCAAAGAAGCGATAAAAGTAACTCACAATTACCAGCCAATGGCTAAGTATCAACCCATAAATAAAACTTTGTTTAATACATTTGATTACAAGATGCTGAAAGTTGATCCACTACCTAAAAATTATATAAAACAAAACTACAAAAAAATGAGACATCTAGAAAAAAATGATAAAGGTTTAGTCTTATCGTTTTTCACTGATAATCATGTACATGTTGTAACTAGGGAAAAAGAGCGTATGGTTGAAAGACCACATGGTCATTTATTAGTCTCAGGTGATTTATTAAGTGGTGAAGATCAAACGTTTGCGACTACAAATTGGATGTTTGGGGTTTTTTCAAGTCACGTTGTTTTAGGTAATACGAATATTCAAAAACTTACTGGCGATGTTAGAAATCACTTAAATTTAAATAAAGTATCTGGATTAAGGATTTTGATAAAAATTAACGATGCATATCACATGCTAGGTACACCAAACATTTATGAAATGGGCATAAACTATGTCAAATGGATTTATCAATTATCCGATGATCAATTGATCGTTACTGCCTTTGTAAAACTCGATGAATGGGTTCAAAGGCTAAAGATTGAATCACTTAATAGAAAAACCTATGATTTTAAGCTTATCAATCAATTGGTCTTAGGTGACAATGAGTATCAAAGGGATATTCACGTTCATAAAGATAACTATACAGCAACAATCAAGGTCGATGATAATCCATTTGTACACAGCAAATACCCAGACCTTAAATATCAGTTTATATCACACACACCTGTTATATTTGGTACAGATGACACACTATTTAAAAGTGAAAAAGGACATGGTATTTTATCGTTTAACTATGAAAAGCAGTCATCTGTTACCCTGGATACATTAGCAACATATAGTGAATTTAAATCATATACACTAGACTTTTTAAAAGCCCAACAAACCTATAGTGACTTCATACATTCATTAACTGGTTTTAAGTTGACGCATAAAAAGAAAAAAGAAGACATGGAACAACTAGAAGATACATTATTTTGGTATACCCACAATGCACTCGTACATTATGCAAGTCCTCATGGATTAGAACAATCCAATGGTGCAGCATGGGGCACTAGGGATGTCTTGCAAGGTCCAGTTGAACTATTTTTTACAGCAAATAGATTTGACTTAGTTCGAAAAATCATTTTAAAGGTTTATTCAAGACAATTTATTGAGACACTCGATTTTCCACAATGGTTTATGTTTGATAAGTATTATGCCATTCAAGCACATGAGTCCCATCGCGATATAATTGTTTGGCCAATTAAGGTATTAGCAGATTACCTGAAAGCAACAAATGATTTATCAATATTAGATGAGAAAGTACCATTTATGTCAATAGATACGAATACTTGGGTAGCGCATGATAGTACAATAAGACAACACGTTGATAAAACGCTAAACGCTATTCAAAATTCGTTTGTTAAAGGTACAAGTCTACCAGCTTATGGTGGTGGAGACTGGGATGATACATTGCAACCAGCAAATCAAAAACTAACAGACCACATGGTATCTGGTTGGACACCGGTTCTACTTTACGAAGGGCTTGATGTTTTAAGTGAAGTTTTAGATGGGACACCGCTTGGTCGTAGGGCAGTTCACTTAAAGATGAGGATTAAAAATGATTATGAAAAGTACTTTCTAGTTGATAATGTACCGTCTGGATTTATTGTCTTTGAACAAGATCATTTAGATTATTTATTGCATCCAAGAGATAAGAATACAGGCTTAAAACTAAGATTACTGCCCTTAACAAGAAGTATCATTGCAGGTATAGTCACACATGAACAAGCCTTGGTGCACCATGGCCTCATAGAAGATCACTTAAAACATCCAGATGGTGTACGATTGATGGATACATTTGTGACTTATAAAGGTGGTGAGAAAACATATTTTCAAAGAGGTGAAACGGCAGCAAATTTAGGTAGAGAAATAGGTATTTTATATGTGCATGCACATATTAGATATATTGAAGCAATGGCTAAATTAGGGTTTTCTAATGAAGCCTATGAAGGGTTACTTAAAATTAACCCGATAAACATTAAAAAACATGTCAAAAATGCACAAGTCCGACAAGCTAATACATATTTTTCATCAAGTGATGCTGCATTTTTAGATAGATACCAAGCAAAACTAAATTTTGATAAAGTAAAAAGTGGTGCTGTGGATGTTAAAGCAGGATGGCGTCTATATTCATCTGGTCCAGGCATTTATATTAATCAAATGATCAGAAATGTGTTTGGTATTCGAGTTGTCGAACAAAATCTTGTCCTAGATCCTGTTATACCGGAAAGTCTAAAGGGATTAACAATTCGTTTTAGTTACTTTAATAGACATATTAAAGTTCAATACAATCATACAAGCAACGAAATAAAATCCGTTAAAATCAATGGTAAAACAAAAGATGATTTTATTAGAACACTCGACAACAATCCCTACCGGGCATCAGGTATTTATATATTTAAAACTGCATTTGATGATATTGAAGGTGAAATTAGTATCGTGCTCAGCTAAACAACATAAGGCTGTCAAGGTTTTTAACTTGTAATATGTAAGCGGATACATTATAATTAGTATATATAAAACACGACGTAAAAATTTGTGAATAATATATAAAGGTCTTTGAAAAAAGTATAAAAGAATATAATAATCGAAACGTTTCGTTAATAATAGGAGGAATTTATATGAAAAAAGTTTTCTTGAGTATAGTGATAGGTCTTGCTACGGTTTTATTGGCAGCATGTGGTCCTACTGATGATAGACCTGTACTAACGTATGCTGGATGGAACTTGGGCACTGTTGAACAAAATAATATTGAACGACAAATGCTTACAGCATTCCAAGCAGATAATCCGGATATACGTATTGAAGTCATTCCAAGACCAATTCAAATTAATGAAGATGGTACTGAAACGGATATAGGGTGGTTTGACTTTTTCTCGACAAGAGCATCTACAGGCAACTTACCAGACGTATTTCAGGTTGCTGATATAACAACTTGGATTGTTCAAGGTTGGCTAGATGATGTATCTGATTTGGTTGAAGATGATCCTGATTTTGCATTAGTGCCTACAGATATTGCACATGATGCAAAGTATGATGAATTCTTGTTTGCTTTACCACAAGCAATGTTCTATTATGGCTTTTTCATCAATAGAACCGTATATGAAGGTATGAGTAATAGTCAAGATATTGAGTATGGTATCTCACTAGACGATTTAATGACTGCTGCAAAAGCAAACTCAATGTATGATTTTGCAGGTGAAGGATCAGGTATTGCAGGTATTGATGGTATGAACACATTAATTGAATGGCTTCCAGCACAATTTGATGACCAGTTAGATTGGTTCACATTTAATGCAGATAACGGCTATCATTTAGATTCTTCAGCTTTTGAATCTGCTTTAAACAAACAAAAAGAATTTATCACAACAAGTTTTGATATGAATTATATCTTAAATAATATGAATGATGATGACAGGAGTGCACAGTATGGTACAAGTGATCCGTGGCTTGTTGGTAAACAATCTGTTAAATGGGCAGCAAGTTATAATTTAAGGGATTGGGTTGCATTCACGAAGGATGAAAGTCATCCACTCTTTGGACACGATATTGATTTTATTGGTACACCAAGTATTGAAGGTACACATAAGATTCCAATTATTATGGACCACTTAGGTATTGCACGCGGCTCAGAAAACAGACAAAAAGCCTATGAACTTGCTAAATGGATGAGTTTTGGTGTAGATGGGTTTAATAAACGTATAGAAATCACTAAAGAAAACCCTGTGTCAGGTGCTATTAATTTTGCACCATTCACACAAGATACAGAATTAATTGAATCATATTTTGAGTTATATCCACAGATGACTGAGTTTAAAAAAATTGTTGAAACACATCAGTTTTTCATTCGTGAATCATTATGGAAAACAACACCGGGTTATTGGACATCCAGAGCCAATGGTGGCTATGATGAAACAACAAGTATGGGGGATATGATTAATGGAATTATTGAAGGTACTGTTGCTTATGCAGATGTTAAAACAAATTTAAATGCAAGAGCAAACTTCCATTGGAATCAATCAAAAACTCAGTTTGATCAAGCAATCATTAACTACCGAAACCAAGTTGCTAACAATAGTTAATGATGAAAAAAATAATTATACTGATACTACTTACATTAACAGGTATAACCGTTAGTCTTCAAAACGTCAAAGCAAGTATATTTGATGAAGTTTTTGAGGCGACAAATATAGATAGTATCATAGCAAATAATTATAAAGATGTACTGGAAACATGGACCGATGAAGGCTATAAGGATAACATCTCATTTGAAGGTGTTATCCAACCTCATTCTTTTAGTTTTGCCCAAGAAAGTGGTGGTTTTGTTAGCGATTCTACATACATCGAATACCTTGAAACAAATGATTTACCACCAGCAATAAATGACGATGTCTTTGAATTTGATAATTCCGAAGATATTATTCAAACAGTCAAAGGTACATTGAATGTTGATGCGGCTGGACTCTATAAAATTGGGTTTGATTACTTTTCAAATACAGAGACTATTAGTCAAATTGAAATAGAAGTAAAAGTTAATGGACAAACTCAATATTATGAGTCTACTCAAATAATTGTTCCAACTTTATGGACAACACCTAATACGTTTAATATTGATCGTTACGGAAATGATATTATGCCAATGGCAACTCAAAAGCAAACTTGGGCAACAACATACTTTAGAGATGCTACAAGACTTTATGAACAAGCTATTTTATTTAAGTTTGAAACTGGATTAAATGAAATAGAAATCATTCGACGTAATGGGTATTTTAAACTAGGTCAAATTTATGTCGAGAACATGGAAAACTATATAGCCTATAGTGACTATTTAGAGCAATATGATGCGCCTTATATGACGGATGCCTTTATAAAAGATGAAGCCGAAAACATGAGTTATAAAAATGATATATCGATAAGATATACCACAGATAGAAATCCTAGAAACACACCATTTGGATTAACAGTTTCAAAACTAAATGTATTAGATGGTGCAAC
>JBAYTJ010000060.1:0-8101 GCA_041675665.1 Acholeplasma sp.
CATCTTTAACACCACCGAGTGACTGTTTAACAAACTTACGTCCTAATGCTTCTGCAATAGATGTTGCGAGTGAAGTTTTACCAACACCTGGAGGTCCTGCTAAACATAAAATGGTTTGCGGGTTTCTACCAGTCATAATCTTAACTGCTAAATATTCTATAATACGTTCTTTAACATTTTCTAAGCCATAATGGTTTTTGTCTAAATTGTCTTGAACTTTCGCTAAGTCATTTAAGTCTTTAGAAGATTCATTCCATGGTAAAGAAACGATAAAATCTAAGTACGTCTTAATAATCTGAGACTCTGCCATTGCAGAAGGTGTTGATTGATAACGAGATAACTCTTGAAGCGCTTTTTCTTCAATATGTATTGGCATTTTCGCTTTTTTAATATCTTCTCTTAACTTATCGATTTCTTCTTCTTTTTTTGCCTTATCGCCCAATTCATTTTGGATGGCACGCATTTTTTCTCTCAAGTAGTATTCTTTTTGATTTTCATCGATTGCTTTTTTAACATCTTCATTGATGCGTTGTTCTAAATCTGCAATCATTTTTAATTTATTTAAATCTTCTAAAATCAATTTAAGTCTCGAATTTATATCCAATTCAGCAAGGTACTTATACTTTTCAGTATCATTTGTTCTTAAGTTAAATGCTAAAACATCAGAAATTTTATCTGCTGACATGCCAGATTGAATTTGTGGTGTAATTTGCTGTGCATTATTAAACAACTGACTTGAGCTTGCTAATGCTTCTTGTGATATTAATTTTAAGAGTGTCGTTTCTTCTTCTAAGTCACCTGATTTATTTTCTAATTCTTCATAGTCTGCAACAAAATAAGGGTCTGTTAAGAAATACTCATTGACTTTAACTCTTGACATAATATTGAATTTAATTTTATAGTTATTGTTTGGTAATTTAATTTTCATAGCTATTTTTGCTAAAACGCCATGTGTTTCAATATCTGCAACGGTTGGATTTTCTATTAATGGGTTTTTTTGAACTAAAATAAGTACGTAGGATGAAAAGCTCTTTTCAGCCTCTTCAACAGCTTTTAGGGATACTTTACGGCCAACTTCAATTCTAAAATCATTATTAGGGATAGGTACGATGCCACGCACAACAATTGCGGGTAAACTTGTTTGTAATTCCATATCTTTGATCCCCTTTCTGGGTTATATTCTTATTATATATTATAATACAAAAATGTCAATTAGCAATCATAATGCATGAGTGCCAATAGTTATCACATCTTTTATCATATTTTTTGTTATAAGAAAGCCTCTGATGCTTCAGAGGCTATCTACAAAGTTTATTTTTGAACTGCGTTTTCGACTAAGAATCCAACAGCTTTTTCAAATGCAATATCATTGTTAACTAAATCATCAGTAATGTATTTTTTAATTTCAGTAACATCCATCTTATAGTGTGCGGCTAATTCGTCATAACGTGCACTTAATTCTTCATTCGTTGCAGTGAAGTTTTCCTTTTTAGCTACTGCTTCAATGACTAGTGATTGTAAAACACGTTTTTGTGCTTGTTCTTGTGCTTGTTGTTCAAATGTTTCTTTTGTTAATCCAGATAATTGAATGAATGTATCCATATCTAATTGATATTGTTTAGCTTGAGCTTCAACATTTTTCTTAAAGTTTTCAATTTCTGTATCAAACATAGATTGAGGTACATCTACTTTAGCAAGCTTTACTACTTCAGAAATCACATCATCTGTTAATTGTCTTTTAGCTTGTTCTTGTTTAGATGCTTCTAAATCCGCTTTAATCGATGCTTTTAGTTCATCAACCGTTGCTACACCTTCACGTTTTAAACCTAAAACCCATTCATCATTAAGCTCAGCAGATTTCTTAGTTTTGATTTCATGTAATAAAACCTTAAATACAGCAGGTTTACCAGCAAGATTTTCAGCTTGGTATTGCTCAGGGAACTGAACATCTACATCGCGTGATTCACCAACCTTTGAACCGAGCATACCATCTTCGAAGCCTGGAATAAATTGTCCGCTACCGATTTCTAGGCTGAAGTTTTCAGCTTTGCCACCTTCAAATGCGACACCATCTTGGAAACCTTCAAAATCAAATACTGCGGTATCACCTTTTTCAAGGCCACCTTCTGTCTTTGGTTCTAAAATTGCATTTTGTTGAAGTAATTGATCTATGTTTTGTGAAACTTCTTCATCAGTGACAACCGTTTCAACTTTTGCAACTTCTACACCTTTGTAATTTTCAATTTCTACTTCTGGTTTGATCGCTACTTCGAAGCTCACTTCAAAATCTTTATCTTTAGAAATATTTTCAAAATCTAAATCAATATTCATTGGATCAGATACAATTGTAAAGTCTTTAACTAATAATGCATCGTTATACTTATGACCAATTGCGTGGTTTAATGCTTCAGGATAAAGTGCTGTTTCACCATATTTTTGCTCGTAAACTTTTTGAGTGACTTTGCCTTTTCTAAATCCTTTAATTTCTACATCATCTTTAATGTGTGCAAATGCATGTTCTAATGCATGTGCAAATTCTGCAGGTGTTACTGTAAATGTAAATTTTACATGATTCTTTTTTGTATGTTCAAATTTCATAATTTCCTCCTAATTTATATCAACTTTTATATTATAACATGTTACATTTAAATATTTGAATAATAGATAAAATATTATGCTAAACCTTCAATTTTCTTGATATCTAGAGCAGATAATGTGAAATCAAAGATATTTATATTTTCAAATTGTCTTTCTTTGTTGTGGCTCTTTGGTATAACGATCACACCACGCATAACTTGGTATTTTAGTAAAACTTGTGCCCAAGACTTATTGTAGGCTTTACCAATTTGGGCAAGCAATTCTTTATTTGGTACAGGATCAAGTGGACCCCATGCTACTGGTGCAATGTCATTTTGAATACAAAATGCTATCAATTCATTTTGCCAATTTGCTGGATTTGATTCAATTTGATTCATCATTGGCATAATTTTTGCATGTTGCATTAAGTACTTTAATTGCTCGACACTAAAATTAGATACCCCTATAACTTTAAACTGTCCTGATAAATATTTTTCTTCTAACTTTTGCCATATTTTTAAATTCACTCGGTTATCTTCTGATGGATGGTGTATTAAGTAGATATCTACATAACTCTCAAATATATCTATAGAAGATTGGATCATTTGATTCATTGCTTGTTCACTGTCTAAGTCTATATTTTTAGTCGGTATTTTACTTGTTACGATTACATCTTTCCTATCAAGATTGCTATCTTTAATAGACTTTATAATCACTTGCTCATTACGGTACATAATTGCTGTATCAACTAAGCGGTAACCATTGTCATATGCATAAAGCAATTCTTTGGTATCCATATTAATAGTTGCACTAAATTGATTATCAACTTTACCAAATGTATTGGTTCCAATACCAACAAGTGGCACTTTAAAACCGTTATATAGTGTAAGATATTCCATTATATTTACCTCTTTATTTTGATAACTTCTTCATAGGCTTTTTTCAAACCTTCACCAATCTTTTCAATCGATCGTGCTTCAACAATACTATAACCATTTTCAATCATTTTGGATTGATCACTATTTAATACTTTTTCTATAAGTTGACTAAATTCAAAATTATTGTGTCCTTTAAGTACATGTTGATTATGGAACAACCAGTCATAATATACTGGTATATCACGCAGTACAACAGGTGTTTTACTTGCTAAAGCTTCTAAGACAACAATACCCTCTGTTTCTTCGTAACTCGGGAAGAACACGCAATTTGCACCGCTAAACGCACCCTTAATAACGTCACCCTCAACATAACCTGCCATAATCATATTGCTAGGCTTGTTTTTAATATGTTTTTTAATGAAATATGTCGTTGCATACTTTGATAAATGTCCAAACCATATGAATGTAACATTTGGCATTGTACGTGCAACTTCAATAAAGTCATGGATCCCTTTTCTTTCAAAAAGTAAGCCAACACCAATAACAACCTTTTGATCATCTTTTAATTTAAAGTATGATCTAAATGCATCGACATGCGCTTGTTTATATTGATAAGCATCAATATCTATACCGTTAGACAAGGCAATCACAGGTGCTTTAACAACATGCATAGATTCAATCAAAAACTTAGAGTATCTGGTTGGGGTAATAATCAAATCAGCATGACCATAAATGTTTTGTAGATGTTTATAGAAAAATGGTGCGATAAAACGCCAGTATGCAAAACTTCTTCTAAAGTCTTGTACAGTAGAGTGTCCATGGACAATCACCGGGTATTTTCTTCTGAACTTTCTAATTGTTTTAGAATGTGCAATATTTACATGCACCAAATCATATGTATCAGTAGGATCTGTGGTATATGCAATACCCGCAGCTTCAAGTGCCCTTTTTTGATGATAAAATGCACGGCCAATACCTGATTTTTTTAGCATGCCTTGCTTATGTGAATATAATAGTACTTTCATTTATAAAATACCCCTTTTTTTAATCTTAGTTGTCTAAATGTTGCTTTGCAAAAATGACCGAACCTAATATACCTGAGTTTTGATGTACTTGTGCATAATAAACTTTAAAGTTTTCTTTGGTTTTGTCTGTAAATAAGTTTTTCATGATGAGTGATTCTAAATATGCTTTTGGAAATTGATCACTCATAATAACACCACCACCTAATATAATGGTTGAAATATCAAGTATTGTTATTTGTGTAGCAATGTAGATTGCTAATAGATTTAAATAATCTTGAATCGGTTCATCATTAAAATGGTCTATAAACATTGTTTCAAACGGATCGTTTGCAAAATGCTTCTCATGTATCCTTTGCAAGTTAAAACCAGAAACTTCAGATTCTAAATCACATTGCTTTTCATTGTGCAACAAACCTCTTAAATAAATTGGTACATGACCGATTTCACCAGCAGCGCCAAAATCACCCTGGTACATCATATGATTAATGCGTATTGCACTACCAAATCCCGTGCCTAAATAAAAGCCCATAACAGATTTATTTGGGTCGATATCAAAATGTTTTGCATCATACAACATTAATAGATTTACATCATTTCCGATATATATAGGTATATCTAAGTCTTTTTCTAAAGCCCTTAAATAATCACCTTCAAAGGCTTTTAAATTTGGTACTTTTAAAATTTGTTTGGTATTTAAATCAACAATACCCGGAAATCCAATTCCAATAGCCTTAATCATATACGTGTCTTTGTATTTTAAAACATATGAACGAATAAGTCCACTTAAACCACTACCTATTTTTTGAGATTGGTGTTTTTCTTCATGATAAATCTTAAATGATTCATCAACGAGACCAATCCGAATGTTGGTCCCACCACAGTCGATTCCAATATAATATGTCTTCATAATTTTACTTCCTTTTAATAATATAGACACCAGGTTTATTAATTAAAATACCCTCATCTAATGTTTTAACATTTTTAGATCTAAATATCAATTTACCATCATTAGGAATTATTGCATCCTCAAAATCATTTTTGATGTAGTGGTCTAATACATAAGTTTGGGCAATCAATCGATATACGATATATCCTTCATGTATACGCGTTTCTACAGTATTTTCATCATATGTATCATTTCGGTAAACTTTGTAGGTTTTTCTTAATTTTAGTACCTGTCTTAACTTCTTAATACTACTATAATCCTGCCATTTGATGCTATTTATTGCATCCGGTGATTGGTATGAGTTTTCAACACCTTGCTTAGAACGATACATTTCTTGACCAGCATGATAAAACGGTACGCCCAGTGAAATAGCAATTAAATGGTTCGCTAAATCTTGATATGTTTGTTTTATTTTTTTATCATGATAATTAAAAGCTAATGTATCATACAACGTCATATTATCATGACACTCGACATAGTTGATTGATTTTTCTGGTGTATCAAACATATGTGGAGAACCTTTTAAGGTAACTAAAACATCGATATGATACTTATTAGAACCCGTAGCAAAGCCCAATTCTTTGGTGTGAAGTGCACCCTTATATAGATTTCTATAAAAATCATTAAAATGTCCTATTTTCGGCATTAAGCTTTGGTTATTCATATTACTGCGTTTCGCTTTAGGTAGTGCATTATCCATGTTCCACCCTTCGCCATACAACATAATATTGGGATTAATTTTAGTGAGTACTTCTTTAATTTGGTTCATTGTATCTACATCCATTAGACCCATTAAATCAAATCTAAATCCATCAATTTTATATAACTCAACAAAGTGTTTTAAAGAGTCAATAATCAAACGTCTAACCATGTAGTTTGTTGTTTCTACATCGTTATCTAAAAATGCGGAATGCGTTTGTTTATAGTGTCTATCGTGTCTAAAAAAGTAACCTGGAACAAACAAATCATAAGGGAATAGTGCACGCTCATAAACATGATTATAGACAACGTCCATGTTGACTGCTAAGCCAATTTTATGTGCTGCATCGACCAAATATCTAAATTCATTCATTCGACTATATGGATCACTTGGATCTTTAGATAACCAACCTTCTAATGCAAAATACTGCATCGGATTATAACCCCAATTATAAGCTTTATCTTTATGAATATCATCTACCCCATAAAAATCATAAACTGGTAATACTTGAAAGTGAGTGATGCCTAAATTTTTAATATATTCTAAAACAGATGATTTTAATTGATGACTATACGCTGTGACACCTAGAAAAGTACCTTTATGATCAACATCTAAGTCTATTGTTAGATCCCTAATCATACCTTCATATATCACTGCATCTGTATATTTATTTAGTTTTATATAATCATGCTTTATAGGTTCTAATTTATTGATATCTATAATAATTGAATTGTCTAAATTGCTGGCAATCGTATATGGGTCTTTAGCAAGTTGAAAGGTATCAACTAGACGAACATTATAAATATATGCCTTACCTTCTAAATCACCCAGAACACGGACAAAATATGCACCACCATCTAAGTAGGTCATTGGATAGCTTAAGTTATCTACTAACAAATGTATTTCTTTAGCAACCGGGCTATATACATAAAAGTCGGTATAATTATGATGATATATAACACCAAGTGGTCCATCATATCTGTATTTCCTATCAAAGGATTTATGTAATGTTACAAGTCCTATGTCTAAAGGGTATTTTTCATGATTAATGAATATGTGGTCAACTTCATTAAGTTTTAAATCTATATTTGATTTAAAGTATTGGTTAATGCCATCATTTTTATACCATGAAATATGATACCCATCTATATGGATATCATATATATATGCATCAGACTCTATTCGAATCAAATGTAAATCATCAATAAAAGCTTTCATCATTTGTATTAATTCCTACACTTTCAGTTTTTTTTGTTTTATTATGGTAAAATAAATATATTATATGAGGTGAAAAATGAAACCAACCATTAAAGATGTTGCTAAAAAAGCAAATGTAAGTATCTCAACTGTATCTCGGGTCATTAATCAACGTGGTTATGTACATGAAGATACAAGATTACTTATCGAAAAATCTATCAAAGAACTTGGCTTTGTTCCAAATCAATTGGCACGAAGTTTAACCAATAGATCATCTAAAATCATCGCCGTTATTGTACCACATATTGGACCTTATTTTTATGGTGAACTTTTAGAAGCCATTGAGTCTCAAGCTCAAGCTAATGGTTATAAAATAATGTTCTTTAACGTTCAAGATGATCCTGAACGTGAACTAGAGTATATTCGATTCTTTGAACAATATAATATTGAAGGTATTATCGTTGCATCTAATTTCCAAAATATGTCAAAGTTAGATGAAATTAAAGTCCCTATCATTACAATCGATCATATTTTAGATGAAAATATTCCTTCTATTACTGCAGATTCGGTCAAAGCTGGTGAACTTGCTGCTAAAAGATTGATTGCTGGTGGTTCTAAAAACTTAGCCGTTTTTAGAGGTCCAAGTTTTCTTATGACAACTATTGAACGTACCTTATGTTTTAATAAGATATTGAAGAAACATTCAATGCATGCAAATGTCTTTGATTTTTATTTAGTTAATCATAATGCAAAAATAATTTAACAAGTATTGCGTTCA
>JBAYTJ010000061.1:0-8064 GCA_041675665.1 Acholeplasma sp.
AATCTCCATCACGACGCATAACTTCTACGACCCTTCTACCGTTTATATTTGCAGGGCGAGTATTTGAGCCAATTCCAACTTCATAAAGATTTACAATTTGACCTGTTCCATCATGCATAACAGCATCATTCCAAAGAGCCGCTTGCGTTCTTATATCATTAATCAATATGTTACGATGTGTGGTATTTGCTATCGTGTTCATACTTGGCATATCAATCCAAAATGGTATATCGGTGGCACCATAATTTCCGTATGACCATCCTTCCCAGTTTCTGCATCCTGTTGATAGAAAGGTGGAACTGAAACCATTTTCACGACCCGGACCACAACTTGTGGAATGTGTATCACAGGAATTATTACTCTGAACCGCATTTGGACTCATTATGCCAGCTTGGGCTAATGCTTGCTGGTATTCCTGTTCTAGACTATAACCGGAACCTGTATCTCCTTCTAATATATCCCCTAAGTCATAGACGTGAGAATCGAGTTCATAGCACTCGCTTTCATTTTCACATTGGTGTGAATAAGCATATACTTGTTGACTCATTGATATTGTTAAAAATACTAATATCCCTAAACAACATAATATTGCAACTAAAAAACTTTTTAACTTACTCTTGTGTTTTCTCATATTCATCCCCATGCTTTCGTTTTATTTTTTTAAAGTGTTATTGATTCGTGTAAAAAGGTTATTAAATCTTTACCATTAGTAGGATAATACCAGCGCTCATTATGTCTTCTTAATCCTAAATCCACTGTCCATTCCTCCCCATCATCAGTATAAAAAATCAAATAGTTAATTATCGGAGATAAATCAATAACTGTTCCTTTCGGATATGCTTTATACTTGATGTCAAATAATCTTTCTATTATCTCAAAAGATTTTTCGCTTTCTATCTCATATTCAATTGGTTCACCATATATGCCGTTCTCGTCGTCATAATTATTTGAATTTGTTCCAAATACAATTCTACTTGGATTCCTAGGCAAGTCTGCTAATCCATCAAAATCTGTAATACTAAGTGTTTTTTGACATGCTGCTAATAGTCCTAAACTCATAATAAGCATTACCCCAAGTAAAATATTTTTCTTAAACCAAACCTTGTTTTTAATGGTTCTCATGTTTATTTCCTCCGTTCTTTTGATACAATTAAAGTCTTTATTGATTAGATTTGCTGTGGTAAATGACGTTCAATTGACTGTGTGTAATCTTTAGTTAATATTTTTCTACCATATATTACTTTAAATTCATAGATATTTCCATTATTCCAAACTCGAATAAAATATCCATAAAAGTGTGTAAAATACATTCCCTCAATGATAAGTCCAATCTCTTCTTCCTAATATATACATGTAAGACAATTTACATGTTATTTTTTTATTTATAAGTGATTGTCCACTATAATAAACTTATGATGATATCACAGACTAGTTTATATTCTCATTAACCGTATTTAATTATCAAAGATTTAAAATAAGGTGTTTCATGGACATCTGTTTTAGCATGTCTTTTTATCATTTCAACTATTATTTGATAATTACTTGACATTCATCTAATAGTTGGCTTTTTTTAATATGATTAAACATAAAATAAAAATCCCATACATGTCTATACATGTATGGGACGAATATATCGTGGTGCCACCCAAATTTAGAAGATCTATAAAAAGACTTCCCTTATTAAGCATACGCTAACATTTAAGTTATTAATATGCTCACCCTTTTAACGTAAGGTTAATCGTCCATTGCTACTAATTTATCATGTTCGCAACTGCTTCTCCTCAAACCCATTCACAAGACTTCATTTATACCTACCTTTCACCAATGGTAAGCTCGCTTCTCATAAAGAAATGACTTGTTACTATTTTGAATCATCGAATTTATATCATTATAAATCAAATCCTTTTAGAATGCAACAACTTTATAAAGAAAAAAGACGCCAAATTAAAATTGGTGTCTTTTTATAAGTCTTTTTATAGTTTCGGCTTATAAAAACGCATTTTATCAAGTACTGCAACGTTTTGAGTGAACTCACCTGGTTTTGTATTTTCTAAAACAGTTTTTAATTCTGTAAATTTAGAATCAATAGAATCCACATACCATAAAAGTAATGCCTCACCAGTTTGAGGTTTCTTAGGTGATCCGAAGTTTAGTTGTCCATGGTGTGACACGATTAAATGTTTCAATAGTAAGACTTCTTCAGATGTTTCAACACCTAATAAAACAGCTGCTTTTTCGATTTCAATACTTGCCATAACAAGATGTCCTAATAAAAGTCCTTCTGTTGTATATTCGCCATCTACACCAGTCATTTCATCAATTTTAGAAATGTCATGTAAAATAGTTGCTGCATAAAGTAAATCTTTATTCAGATAGTCATATACACTTAACATCGCATCCACCAATTTTAACATCGTCAATGTATGGTAAGATAACCCACCTACATAGGCATGGTGAAATTTGGTTGCTGCTGGATGTAGATAGTACTTAGATTCGTGTTTTTCATAAACCGTCTTTGTAACATCTTTTAAGATTTTATTTTCTATTTTTTTTAAAAATAATTCAATACCTACACGAATATCTTTTAAGGGTAATGGTGCATAATCATAAAAGTTAGAATACATTCTATTTTTATCTGCATTACTTACATCACTTTCTTCTAGTGATGTAATCTTTATTGCTTTATATTGCTTAACATCTTCTCTAAGAAAACTCTCTACTTCAAATACGTATACTTTACCTATTGTAAGTAAACGATCATCTGTCATATTTAACTTCACATTAAAATGTTTCTTATCTTCTAATGCTATCGATGCATTACAATAATTTTCACCCTTATTAATTGATTCAACTTTACCTATAATTACTTCCATGTTTACACCTCATAGGACTTAACAAATGTTGTTAAGTCTGTTTTATTATTCTTTAGTTTTTTATCTAATATTTGATCAACCATCTCAGTTTTAAGTTTACCTAACCATGCGCCAGCTTTCTTATCTTTTAATTGAATAATTTCTTGACTAGTCAGTGCTAAATCTAACTCTGATTGTAATGGTAGGTTTTTGAAACGTTCTTGTAGACTATGGTTTTGATAAGCTTGTTTGCCTAAGTTAAAGTTGACCTTATTTGCAAGTAGTGAAATCTCTAAACCATAATGATACAACGCTTGATCAGGTATATTTGATGGATATTTTAATGCCAGTTCGCTCGCTTTTTGATATTTATTGCGGTGGCGATTTGAAAAGGTCCACTGACTTGGTATAAACCCACCATTTAAAGTAAATGATAATGCAAAGAATGTATCAATAAAAGGCATTTCATCCAGGCTTGCTGTATGTATAATCCCTTTTTCTAATCCTGGTAACACTTTGTGCATACCGGTTTCAATCATCGAATTTAAAGCTTGCTTTAAATATTGACCCTTTAATATTTTAAGTAACTCAGCATGGATACGCTCATTTGCTAGTGTTTTAATTAATTGAATATTCTCTATAATACCTTCTTTAGTGACAGGCTCTATGTCAAAACCTAATTTAGATTGAAAATAGATTGCTCTTAACATTCTAAGTGCATCTTCTTTAAAACGTTCATTAGGATCACCAATAGCACGTATAATTTTATGTTCAATATCTCTTTGACCACCAACATAGTCATATATATTTTGGTATTCATCCATTAGAATACCATTCATTGTAAAGTCACGACGCATGACATCGTCATTGACATTATTTGAATAAACAACTGAATCTGGATGTCTATTATCAGACGTTGGTCCATCTGTTCTAAAAGTTGTCACTTCAAATGGTATATTATCAAATAAAATCGTCACTGTACCATACTTAATACCAGAAGGTACCGCCTTAAAGTGTTTCATAACTTCAAAGGGTTTAGCACTGGTTGTAATATCGATATCGCTAAATTTTTTCTTCATTAAAAAATCTCTAACAATACCACCGACTAAATAGGCTTGATACCCATGTCTTTTTAAATCTCTAATTAAATTTTTAGCGGACTTTAAACTCATATTTATATAACCTACCATTTTATTCTATATACCTTTTACATTATATCAAAATTCATGCTATTTAAAAAGGATACATATGATAAATATGTGATATTACATATTCTTTTATGATATACTTTTTATTAAGGTGATCTTATGTATTATTTAGAAAAACAAATTGAAAACAATATTATTGTTGATAAATCAAACTTCATAACTATCATACACCCTATCAAAGCTATGAATGAAGTACCTGATTTATTAAAATCAATCAAGAAACAATACCCTAAAGCCAATCATTATTGTACGGCCTATGTGTTTGAAAATACCCAAGGTTCAAGTGATGATGGCGAACCATCAGGTACAGCCGGCATACCGATGCTTGAGGTATTAAACAAACATGCACTTACAAATGTTTATGCGGTTGTTGTACGATACTTTGGCGGTATCAAACTAGGTGCTGGTGGCTTGATTAGAGCTTATGCAAAATCTATTAGTCAAGCATTAATTGATGCACCTATTTTAAAACGTATAACTACAACCAATTTTGAAGTAACATTTAACTATGATCAAATCGGTTTGATTGATCACTTGTTTAAAGATGTGATTACTGATAAATCCTTTTTAGGTGATGTAACTTATCACCTATCATTTATTGAAAATTTAATTCTTTTAGATAACAATCGTCATTTATTTAAAGTAGTTAAAGAAAAAGGAACTAAAGATATCTTAGTTCCCTGGAAATAATTCGATAACATCTAAAATAAATCTTGCTAGAAAATAACTTGTTAGTACTGAAATAATTAAATAAGCTGCATGTATTTCAAATTGTCTATACTTTTTGAAATATTTTTCTATTTCAATTGCTTGTAGAATTCTAAATGTTATAAAGAATCCCGATAAGAACACAAACCAAAATACAAAATAGTTAATATATGGTTGCATTACTTAGTACCAAACAGACGGTCTCCGGCATCGCCAAGGCCGGGTACGATATAGCCTAGTTCATTTAATTTTTCATCTAAAGCTGCTAAATAGATTGGGACATCTGGATGATCTTTTTGAAGGCGTAAAACCCCCTCAGGACAACCAACTAACCCAACAAAGCGAACATCTTTAGCGCCTCTTTTTTTAAGTTCATTGATAGCTGCTGTTGCAGAACCACCAGTTGCAAGCATTGGATCAACAACTAAAATGACACCATTTTTAATATCTTCTGGAAACTTTGCATAATAGGATACAGGTTCTAATGTTGTTTCATCTCTATATAACCCGATATGACCTATTTTTGCACTTGGCACCATATCATGAATACCATTAACCATACCTAATCCTGCACGCAAAATCGGTACAATGATTAGTGGCTTTTTAAGCTGTCTAACGAGCGTTTTTTGAATTGGTGTTTCGACTTCAACTTCAACAGTTTCTAAGTCTTTAGTAATTTCATAAGTGATTAAAGCACCAATTTCACCAACACCTTCTCTAAAACTTTTAGTGCTTGTGTTTTTATCTCTAATTAAAGCCATTTTGTGATCAATTAACGGATGATTTAATACGACTAATTTACCCATGATTATTCACCTTTTTCTAAAGCATCTATTTTATCAATGCGGTGCTGATGACGCGACTCTTCGAGTGCGTTTAAGTATGCATCCACAATAATTTTAGATTCAGATGTCGTTTGATTTCTACCACCAAAAGCAATAACATTTGCATGATTATGTTCTTTTGCTAATCTTGCTGTTAACTCATCAAAGACGTGCGCAGCACGAATACCTTTAACTTTATTTGCTGCAATCGACATACCAATACCAGTACCACAAATTAAGATACCTGCATCAACTTGTTTATTGACAACAGCTTTACCTACAACTTTTGCATAGTCTGGGTAATCCACACGGTCCACTGAATTTGCACCATAGTCGATGACTTCATGCCCTTTACTTCTTAAATAATCAATGATTTCTGTTTTACGATTAAATCCTGCATGGTCTGCACCAATACCTATTTTCATATTCCACCATCCTTATTTTTATTTATTATAACATAATAATTTTGATAAAACCTTCGAATCAATAGTTAATTATTGATTCGAACTATAGTTTGCACGTTTACGTTCGTTTGCTTTTAAATATCTTTTTCTAATACGGATTGATTTTGGTGTTATTTCGATTAACTCATCATCATTAATAAAGTCCATACAAGCTTCTAAACTCATCTCAATTGGTCTTTTTAAGACGTTTGTAGAATCTTTACCAGCTGAACGCATATTGGTTAATTTCTTTTCTTCAACAACGTTAACAACTAAGTCATTGTCTTTGTTATTCACACCAACAATCATACCTTCATATACAGATGTTCTTGGTTCAACAAAGAATTGTCCACGGTCTTCTAAATGACCAATAGCATATGCTGTTGTCATGCCATTTTTAAGTGAGATTAGTGCGCCATTTTGACGACTACCAACACTTTCATCCATCATTTTTCTATATTCTAAGAAGATATGAGATAAAACTCCATAACCTTTAGTTGCTGTTAAAAATTGTGTCATTAAACCAATTAAACCACGAGATGACATATGATAGATCAATCTAGTTTCACTCATCCCTTGATCCATTTTAATAACTTCACCTTTACGGTTACCTAAAAGTTCCATTACACTACCAACATACTCATTTGGTGTATCTACTTGAACTTCTTCATACGGTTCTGATACGACACCATCAATCGTTCTTAAAATAACTTTAGGACGTGAAACTTGGAATTCAAAACCTTCTCTACGCATGGTTTCAGTTAAGATACCTAAATGTAATTCACCACGACCAGAGACTAACCAACTTTCTGAGCCTTGTTCTTTTTCAACTTTTAATGATACGTCTTTTTGAACTTCTTTTGTTAATCTTTCTTCCATTTTACTTGCTGTAACAAACTTACCTTCTTGTCCTGCAAACGGTGAGTTGTTTGTTAAAAACGTCATTTGTACGGTCGGTTCATCAATATGTAATAACGGTAGTCTTGTTGTTTCACCAACTTCTGTAATGGTATCACCAACAAAAATATCAGATAACCCAGCAATTGCGACAATGTCACCTGCATGTGCTTCTGTTGTTTCTACTTTGTTTAACCCTAAATAACGATATAGTTTTTGAACTCTAAAGTTATCAACTTTACCATTGTGACGTAGACATGCAACAAATGAGTTCACCTTTAAAGTGCCTTGGAATACTTTACCAATACCCATACGTCCAACATAATCATTGTAATCAATTAATGCCGGTTGGAACAGTAATGGTCCATCTACATTAACATTTGGTGCTGAAACATGGTTTACAATTGTATCTAGTAAAGGTTTCATGTTTATAGCTGATTCAAATTCAACATCAAAACTTGATAATCCTAATAAACCAGATGCATAAATGATTGGGAATTCTAATTGTTCTTCAGTTGCACCTAAATCAATAAACAAGTCAAACACTTGGTTGACTGTCTTTTTTGGATCAGCAAATGGTCGATCAATTTTATTGATAACGACAATTGGTTTTAGTTTTTCTTCTAATGCTTTTCTTAATACGAATTTTGTTTGCGGCATAACACCGTCTTTAGCGTCTACTAAAAGTAGTACACCATCAACAAGTTTCATAATACGCTCAACCTCACCACCAAAATCGGCATGCCCTGGGGTATCCATAATGTTAATACGGTAATCACCATATTCAATTGAGGTTGCTTTTGCTAGAATTGTGATGCCACGTTCACGTTCAATATCAATATTGTCCATAGCTCGTTCTTGCATGGATTGGTTTTCACGGTATCCACTGGATTGTTGTAGTAGTTTATCTACTAATGTTGTTTTACCATGATCAACGTGAGCGATGATGGCGACATTTCTAATTTCCATAATATATTCTTCCTTTTTTTAGCCTTTTTCATTTTATCATATAATGAAAAATTTTCATGAAAAAAGTTCTATTTTTCAAGAACTTTCATGATTTCCTCTAAAGTTACATCACCAAGACGAATAAGTGATGGTAAATCGTGTGTAAAGTCAATAACCGTTGAGG
>JBAYTJ010000062.1:0-7938 GCA_041675665.1 Acholeplasma sp.
CAATTCCGTAGTCCTTATCATGAAACCAAAGCATCTATTTATTTAGCATTATTCTATTTTTCACCTTTGATATTACTAGGACTACTCATATTAATGAATCCTGGAGAGACTCAATTTGTAACACACGCACTATCACCATTAATTCAAACGACTTATTTATTCAATGGTGTCATACATGTACTATCAATTTTTGGTAAAGAATTATAACATATAATAAATGGATTTTGAGTTCGATCTCAAAATCCATTTTTATTTATATTTGTTTCGGTTTGTGTTCTGCAAAAAATTCAACATATAGTGGTTCTAGTCTAGTATTTACTGTATAGATAATATAGGTAATAATAATGATATTGACAGGCATCATGAGCAGTCTAAGTGGTACATTGACAAATGCTACCGCTAAAGCTTGGTCTACTGCTTTACCAAGGGTTAAGTAATGAAATAAAAAATCTGCTGTTGTTGATAAAGTAGACGCAATTAAATGACTTATAAATACAGCAAAGCCAACTCTAAATGTTTTAGCATTTCTCTTTGCTAAGAAAAATGGTACGATACCCCAACTAATTGCCTGAAGTGCAAATAATATATTGTAATCACCTCTAGGTGCTGCAAAAAATCCGATGGCATCCGATATGAACCCCATTGTACCACCATAAATTGGTCCCAAAACAATCGACCCTAAAACAAGTGGAATTGCATAAAACGGGAATCCAAAACTTTGGTTAGCCGGCACAAGTGCTTTAAATGTAATATCTAAAACAATTGAAAGTGCCGTTAAAATTGCTGCAAGTGTTAATTTTCTTAATTCTTTTTTTACCATCAAAAAAGACCTCCTATATGAAGATCCACTAATAATTAGAAGCGGATCAGAGAAAATATACCGCCATAATACCTTATGTTCGTTCAATTGATTATCCACTCACCAATTGACACTTGACGCATACTTTCCTTTTTAAATTATATCTATTATACCTTATTTAATACACCAGTCAATTGGTTTTACATTTTGCGCTTCTAAAAATGCATTTGTTTGTGAAAAAGGTTTTGAACCAAAGAAACCAAGTCTTGCTGAAAATGGCGATGGATGGACACTTTCTAAGATTAAATGCTTTGGATTATTTAATATTTGTTTATATGATTTCGCATGATTGCCCCACAAAATGAAAACGACTGGTTGATCAAGTAAATTAATCTGCGCTATTATTTTTTGAGTAAATATTTCCCAGCCCTTATTTTTATGTGACAGCGGTCTAGATGCTTCTACCGTTAAGATGGTATTTAAAAGTAGTACACCTTGTTTAGCCCAAGGTGTAAGATTACCAGTTTTTGGTATTTCTATATTTAAATCAATACTTAACTCTTTATATATATTTTTTAAGCTCGGTGGTAGTTTCTCATTTAAAGTTGAAAAACTTAAACCATGTGCTTGGTTTGGTCCATGATAAGGATCTTGGCCAAGTATAACTACCTTAACATCATTGATGTCACATAAGTCAAAAGCATTGAACCAATCTTTTTTTGGTGGGTAAATGGTTTTGTGTTTAGTTTGCGCATTTAAAAAAGCTTCTAAATTTTTAAAATAAGGTTGATTAAATTCCTCATTCATCCATTTTTTCCACATCATCTGAATCACTTTCCTCTAAACTATCTGGTTTTGTATCTAATGCATCATTTTTAATTTGTTCTTGTTTTTTATATTTATCATATTGGAAAATGATAATTAAGCCCACTATCAAGACACTATTAATAACTATTACTGCAACACCATAAGGTGATGTCAAAAATGCTGTAACATATGACACTTTAATTGTTGAGACATGACGTCCAATAATATCAGATTGTTTCAAACGGTAAACCTCATCATCCGATACTTTCCATTCATCAAGTCTTCTGTTTTCAGGATCAAGTTGATATTGTGAGTGCGGATATGTTAAAACATAGCCTGCTTCATCTAATCCATAAAAATGATGGGTCACCACATCACGTACATAAGTACCGACTTGGCGATTGTAAAAATGTGTTTGAAATATGATGATGTCACCATCTTTAAAATTATCTACATCGACATCATTTGTAACAACAATATAGTCACCCGTCATAATCAGTGGTTCCATAGATTCTGATACAACACGGTACCAGCCAACACCAAAGACTTTAACCAAACCATTAGGTATAAATAAAGAAACTGCTATAACAAACAATAAAAATAATGTAATACTATAATAAGCAATATTTTTTATAATTTGAATACTTCTTTTTTTATCCTGCATATTAAAGGGCCTTTTCCATTTTATTTTTAATGCCTTTTAAACGTATAAATTCTTCTTGATCTTCAGCTTCTAAGCGTTCTTTAATCCAGTGTATATCGCGACCTAAATTTGGTAAAATGACATTCTTAAGTGCATTATGTCTTTTCTTTGTTTGTCTAATTGCGTTTGCTAATCGGTAAAGTGTTGACTCTAATCTGGCAAGTTCAACCGTTAAATCTCTAGCCTCTTGGAATGTCTTATAAGCGAAGTCAAATTTTGAATTGGTTGCACGTAAGCCATAACTCAGACGTATATTGGGACGATTATATAAGATAACAGGTAGATCTACACCCATCAATGACTTATAGGTTACTTGTAGGTTTTGGTCTAGTGGGATTGCTTTTGCAATCTCACCGACAATACCTAAAGTAATATTTGCATCTTGAAGTGCTTGATAAGCTTTCTTATATGTTTGTTTCATTTGGGCCCGTACCTCTGATATTTTAGCAACCAAAGATAGTACTTCTTGTATTAATATATTCTTTTTTCTTTCTAATAAAACCTCTCCACTTTGGGCCAGGCTTTGTTTAGATTTTAAATGTATTAAATTACCTTTGGTAGGTACGACGTTATTCATCTAATCATTTCTTTCCAAGTATACGTTCTATTTGGTCATCACTTTTTAAACCAAATCGTTGTAATGCTTTTTCTTTATGAATATAAGTTTTAATTTGTGCGTTACTTAATCTATTTAATACCGCCTCTGGTAAAAGGCTTAATAAGTCCCACCCTAAATCTAGTGAATCACCTAAACGTCTTGAAACTTCGCCTTGATTTAAAAAGTGGTTTTCAAATAATTTACCAAACAATATAAATTGTTGATCATTGTAACTGAGTTCATCTTCGCCAATGACTTGGCTTAATGCAGTGACTTCATTAAATTTTGCATAAGCTGCTAACAATTGATCAGCAACTAGGCCATGGTCTAGTCGCGTATAATCTTTACCAATACCATCTTTCATTAAACGTGAAAGTGATGGTAAAACACTAATTGGAGGAAAAATACCTCGTTGTTTTAAGTTTGTGTCTAATACAATTTGACCTTCTGTAATATAACCGGTTAAATCAGGGATTGGATGAGTCATGTCATTATTTGGCATGGTCAATATAGGTATTTGTGTGACAGAACCTGCCTTACCTTCAATCATACCCGCACGTTCATATAAACTTGATAAATCAGAATACATGTAACCAGGATAACCTTTACGTCCTGGAATTTCACCCTTAGAGGATGAAAACTCTCTTAAAGCCTCACAGTAGCTTGTCATATCTGTCATTATCACTAATACATGATACCCTTCATGAAATGCCAAATACTCAGCAGTTGTAAGTGCTGCACGTGGTGCTAAAATACGCTCAACAATCGGTTCTGAAGCTGTATTAATAAACATTGAGACACGGTCCATAACATGGGCTTGTTCAAATTGTGATTTAAAGTATTGTGCAACATCGTGTTTAACACCCATTGCTGCAAATACGATACAAAAATTATTGTGTTCTTTTTCTGCAATTTTTGCATGCTTGACAATTTCTACGGCTAATTCGTTATGTGTTAACCCTGTTGATGTAAAAATTGGTAGCTTTTGACCACGAATTAAAGTCGTTAATGTATCAATTGCAGATATACCTGTTTCAATATAGTTTTTAGGATACTTTCTAGCAACCGGATTGATCGGCATACCATTTAAATCTAAATTTACTTTTGAAAAAATTGGTCCTAGTCCATCAATTGGTTGACCAGCACCATTAAAGGTGCGTCCCAACACTTCTTTAGATAAGCCCATTTTAAGCGGGTGACCTAAAAATTTGGTATAAACATCTTTTAACATCATACCATCAGTGCCTTCAAAGACTTCAACAGCAACAATATCACCTGATATTTCGATAACACGTCCATGACGCATTTGCCCAGATGAGGTGCGGATTTCAACGACATCTTCATAACCAATGTCTTTAGAACCTTCTAAAAAGATAATTGGACCTTTAATTGCTTTTAAGCCTACATATTCTAAACTCATAATATATTATCCTTTCTTTTTAGAAAATAGAATCGATTGTTTCATCAATGAATACTTTTATTTTATCAAATGCGTCCATTGATTCATTGTCGATATCATATTTCATTTGTATAACTTTATCAAATAGACTTGTTTTAAGTATGAGTGATAAAGCTTTACCTCTTTCGATAAATTTTAATGAACTGTCATATAAATACAAAATACATTCAATCATGCGTAATTGTTTTTGTAGCGGTACTGATGTATCAACTGCATCAAATGCATTTTGTTGCAAGAATCCTGTACGAATCACTCGACCAATTTCAATCGTTAGCTTTTGATCATCTGGTAAAACATCACTACCCATTAAACTAGCAATCTCATTGAGTTTATTTTCCTCAGCAAGTATGGATAGAATTCTTGTTCGATATCTTAAGAATTTTGGATCTAAGGTATTATCATACCAGCTCGATAAATCATAAATATATTCTGAATAACTTAAGTTCCAATTAATCGCTGAAAAGTGGCGTTGATGTGCAAGTGATTTATCAAGTGCCCAAAACGCACGAACAAAACGTTTAGTATTTTGGGTTACTGGTTCACTAAAATCAGCCCCTTGTGGTGATACTGCACCAATAATAGATACTGATCCTTTGGAGTTGTTTAAGTTTGTCATCATCCCAGCACGTTCATAAAACTTAGAAATACGACTTGGCAGATATGAAGGATACCCTTCTTCTGCAGGCATTTCTTCTAATCTAGCTGAGATTTCTCTTAAAGCCTCAGCCCAACGTGATGTGGAGTCAGCCATAATCGCAACATGATAGCCCATATCTCGGTAATATTCAGCAACTGTTAACCCTGTATAAATACTAGCTTCTCTAGCGGCTACTGGCATATTTGAT
This sequence comes from Acholeplasma sp., assembly GCA_041675665.1. GTDB lineage: Bacteria > Bacillota_I > Bacilli_A > Acholeplasmatales > Acholeplasmataceae > Acholeplasma. Next base: position 5,212 of record JBAYTJ010000062.1, read on the forward strand.
GTGTTCGCAATCAAAATTGTACGATCCATCAATGTTTTACCAGTTCTAGGATCTACAAGTTTAGTAAACTCTTCTAAAACTTGTGTCATCTCATTACCACGCTCACCACAACCAATATAGACAATAATATCTGCATCTGACCATTTAGCAAGCTGATGTTGCAACATTGTTTTACCTGTACCAAAACCACCAGGGATTGCTGCTGTACCACCTTTAGCAATCGGAAATAACGTATCAATGACACGTTGACCTGTAATTAATGGTACATTTAATTCCAATCTCTCAAGTACTGGTCTAGGTTTTTTAATTGGCCATATTTGATAAAGTTTTAGCTCATAATCACCTAATTTTGTATCTAAGGTAACAATCGTATCACTTATTCTATATGGTCCTGATTTCTTGACATGTTTAACAACACCTTCAATACCAGGTGGAACCATTAAGCGGTGTTTAATCACTTTAGTTTCTTGAATCACACCATAGACCATACCAGCGCCCAAATATACACCCTTATCCACTTCTATAGTCACATCAAATGTTCGTTCAAAGTCTAAACTTGGTATATTTGATCCTGCTTTAATAAAGGCACCATCTAAATCTTGAATGGCTTTAAGCGGTCTTAAAACACCATCAAAAATATTACCCATCAAACCAGGTCCAAGCATCACTGAAACAAGTTCACCAGTTTTGTAGACCAAATCGCCTACCTTTAAACCTTGCGTTGTTTCATACACTTGTATAATCGTTTCAATATCTGAAATAGAAATGACTTCACCAATAAGTTTATTGGGTCCAACATGGACCATTTCAAGCATCTTAAATTCATCTGTAGATCCTAGTTTTACAACTGGACCATTTATTACTCTAATTGTATTTTTCATAACCATCTACTCACTAAACCATTTCGCGTTTTCATAGAAGTACGTACGTGCTTCTTTTAAGTTTGAAGAGATTGTCTCAACAGCTAAACGGTTTAAATTTTCATTATATAGAATAAAGCCTGCACGTATATTAGGGTTTTCTTTAACCTTTAAATGACTTGGTGCTTTATCTATATCTTGTGGGTTTACTTCAATCGTATCAAATGTCTTAAGATCATATTTACTTAATTTTTTCTTAAACCATTTATGACTTTCTGGTGTTTTTCTAAACTTCTCAATTTTCTCTTCTAACATTTCAAAAAGTTCATCAATTAAATGCATTCTTTTTTCCATGACTAAAAGATCAAGCGTACGCTGCTTAACAGATAGTTCTTCTTGGTATTGTTTGTAAATATCTCTTGCACGTGCTGCTAAAATATCTAGTTTATCTTCTTCGAGTTCTTTTTTAAATGCTTGACGTGCTTCGGTTTTCATACCTTCAATTTCAGCCGTTAAAGTTTCAATTTCTAAACTTGATTCTTTTTCGATTGATTCTTTAAAATATTTACCTAAATCATCATTATTGTTAAATTTCATCATACACCTACTTTGTTAGTTTTACACCGATGGCTTGTGAAACATAGTCATCAATACGTTCACCCATATCTGTATTACCATGTCTATCCGGGATTTCTATAAATAACGGGTTTTGATTTCTAAGTTTTAGCTCAGATATTAATTCAGGCGCCAACAAAACAACCTTTGTTGTCATTAAAACAATCGCAATCGAATCATCTTGCGTCATTGCCTTTAACGTCTCAACTAAGTGTTCTTTTTCGTGAATAACTTCACCTTCGATGCCCACTAATCTTAACCCGACCAATGTATCTACATTGTCACTTAAAAGATAAAACCTCATTTGATATACCCTGGATTAACCAATTGCTGGAATTGTATTTAAAATCAAAATAGAAATTAACATCCCGTAAATTGCAACCCCTTCGCCAAGCGCAACGAAGATTAATGATTTACCTAAGTTCTTAGGATTCTCAGAAATTGCACCAATCGCTGCTGGCGCTGCTGCTGCAACGGCAATACCTGCACCAAGTGCTGAAGCACCTGTTGAAATCGCTGCACCTAAATAACCAAATGCTGCAGCTTGATAAAAGAAGCCTGATTCAGCTAAACCTGGATCACTAAACTCTGCTGCAAATGCAAACGGTGCAACAACGGCAACCGCGAAGAAAAATGTTGCAAACATACCGATGTGTAACATAATTCTTTTTTTAGCCGATAATGCAGAAACTGAGCCTTTAAAAACTTTAATCAAAGGTAATGCAATAAAGATTACCCCTAAAACTACAATACTTAATAAAATCCATTCCATATTTCTTTCCTCCTAAGATATTGGATTAAATACAATGCCGTCACCATCATAGTAACGGGAAAACATTTCATAAAACTCTAATCTTAATACTTGAATACTTACTAATAAACCTTCAAGCCCCATAACAAATAAGTTACCAATAATTAATGCAATGATGTTTGTACCATCATTGGCTAATGTATTTACAACCATCATTAACCCTGCATGGACTAAGACAAAGCCAGCCACACGTAAGAATGATAATGTGTTCGTTACATAACTCAATAATATTTCAAATAATTCAAACACACCTTCTGTTAAAAATCCACCGATACCATCTGGAAACATTTGATGTCCATGGAACTTACGCTCAAGTGGTTCTTGTAAGAACATCAACAATACTGGTACAATAATTAATAATATGATTGGAATAATTGAGAATAATCCTTGTACACCTAAGAGCATGGTCGCAACCACACCAAAGACGATATATCCATAAAA
>JBAYTJ010000063.1:0-7929 GCA_041675665.1 Acholeplasma sp.
GGACGCACTAAGCATAGCTTTTGACACGAATCATTTGAGACATAACGTCAGTTTAAATGTTGATGCAACAAGAGAGTCTGGCGATGAATCTTATGTTAAAAACTATGAAAATTACATTGCATCAAAACCGGAAAGTTTTCCAGAAGGGAAAACAATCAACATTCCCGCAACGGACTTTACAAACATTGAAGGTAGTTATGAAGTATTATACAACTTCAATGACGTTGCAGAATCTGTATTGACCGATGAAGTAGGATCTATTAGTTTACCTGTTGAGATTGAAGAAGCAGGATTTTATACTATTAGAGTAAATTATTACGCTTATGAAGGTAAAAGCGCAGCGATTGAAAGACGCGTTTTTATTAATGGAGAAGTTCCATTTGAAGCGGCAGATAATGTATTATTCCGTCGTTATTATGGTAGTGAAGATGTGATCTACCAAGATTATGCTGGAAATGATATTCGTCCGAGTCAAATAGAAAAACCAATCTGGACAACCAAGTTGATTGGTGATTCATTAGGGTATATTACTGAGCCGTTTAAATTCTATTTTGATGCAGGAATGAATGAAATTAAATTAGAAAGTTTAAGAGAACCATTATTGATTGAATCACTTGTGGTTGAATCAGTCACTTCTTTACCAACTTACGAAGATATGAAATCAGAATATGAATCTAATAACTATGAAGTTGCTAAAGAACCAATCCAATTTATTCAGGCAGAAGATGCTATTCGTACAACTTCTCCAACATTATATCCTTTAAATGATCGTACATCATCTAGAACAATGCCTTCTGATCCAACTTTAATTAAGTTGAACACGATTGGTGGTACAAATTGGGATCGAACAGGTGATCAAATTACATGGGAATTTAATGTACCAACATCTGGATTGTATGAAATATCAATGCGCGTGAAACAACGTTTAGCCAATGGTATGGTTGTCTTTAGAGATATTTATATTGACGGAGAAATTCCATTTAAAGAAATGGAAGGATTCGCATTTAAATATACTGAAGATTGGAGAATGCAAACATTAGGGACTGCTGATGAAGCTTTCTTATTCTACCTAGAAGCCGGTACACATGAGTTAACAATGGAAGTTTCATTAGGTATTTATGGTCAATTAATTTCTGATTTACAAGATGTTATTGATAATTTAAATAAAATTTATCGTGAAATATTAATTTACACAGGACCAAGTCCTGACCCTTTTAGAGATTATGAATTGGTAAACCGTATACCAAACTTAATTCCTAGATTCACAGCTGAACTTGAACATGCAAGATATATTCGAGAAATGTTAATCGAAACATCTGGTAACCGAAGTGAAAAAACCGGTATTTTAGACACAGTTATTTTACAGTTACAAGATTTTATTAGACGTCCTAGAGATATTCAAAATAGTCTTTCAACCTATGTATCTAATATTTCATCACTGGGTACATTAGTTATTCTATTATCAAGTCAACCACTTGAAATTGATTACTTTATACTACATGAACCTGAAGCAAAATTACCACAAGTGGTATCACACTTCTTTGAAGGTACATGGTTTGGCTTTAGATCATTTTTAGCAACCTTTACAACAGATTTTGCATCTGTTGGCCGTAGAGATACAGGTGAGGTGAATGAAACGATTGATGTTTGGTTATCTGTTGGTCAAGACCAAGCAAATATCTTAAGAAAACTTATTGATGAATCTTTTGCACCACAAAATCAAATTCAAGTTGATTTAAAACTAGTTTCAGCAGCGAGTTTATTACCAGCAACACTATCAGGTAGAGGACCAGACGTTGCGATTGGTCAAGCGGATTCAACACCTGTGAACTACGCGATGCGTAATGCAGTTTATGATCTTTCACAGTTTGATGACTTTGAAGAAATTGCCTCTAGATTTATGCCTAGTGCGCTAGTACCATATGAATTTGATGGTAAATACTATGCAATTCCTGAACAACAAATATTCTTAATGATGTTCTATAGAACAGATATTTTTGAAGAATATGGTTTAACGCCACCAAATACATGGCGAGAAGTGGTTGAAATGATTCCATCACTTCAAAAATATAATTTTGAATTTTATTTACCAGTACCACTAACACAAGGTGCAGCCGTTATCTTACCACCGAACCCTATTTTTTCAACGATGTTCTACCAAAACGATGGTGAATTCTATATTGATGAAGATAGACAAGCAGGTTTTAATGAAGGTAGAGGACCTCAAGTATTTGAACAATGGTCATCATTCTACACGAACTATTCATTCCCTGTAGAAGCAAACTTTAATAACCGTTTTAGAAGTGGTCAAATGCCAATTGGTATTTCATACTATAATACATATAACGTTTTAAGTGTATTCGCACCAGAAATCCGTGGTAAATGGAATTTTGTTGCTGTACCTGGTACAGAGTATGAAGATGAATTTGGTCAAACACAAATTAGACGTGAAACTGTAGCAACCGGTACAGGTGGCATCATTTTAAATCAATCACAGAAAAAAGAAGAATCATGGGAATTCTTAAAATGGTGGACATCTACTGAAACACAAATGCGTTTTGGTCGTGAATTAGAAGGTATTTTAGGCGCAGCAGCAAGATATCCAACAGCAAACGTTGCAGCAATGGAACAATTGCCATGGACTGTTGATGAATTAGCTAAACTAAAAGAACAATGGGAATGGGTGCGTGGTATACCTGAAGTTCCAGGTGGATATATGACAGGTCGTCATTTAGACAATGCATTTAGACTTGTTTTAAATGAAGCTGCAAATCCACGTGAAACAATTTATGATTACGTACAAATGATTAATGAAGAACTTGCTAAGAAACGCCGCGAGTTCGGATTAGATTAGAAAGAGGGTCTATATGCAAGCTACGATTAAACAAGATTTTAAAACTAGATCCAAACAAATGTGGAAAGAGATGAAGGAAGCCAAACATTTATATGTTTTAATGGCACCATTCATTATTCTATTTTTCACTTTCACAATCATTCCTGTTATTATGTCACTTGGAATTAGTTTTACACAATTCAATATGTTAGAAGCACCACGTTTTGTGGGCTTTGATAACTATATTAAGTTATTATTAGATGATGAAATATTTATTATAGCAATTAGAAACACACTCGTTTTAGCAGTAGTTACCGGACCGGTATCTTACCTCTTGGCGTTTGTCTTTGCATGGTTGATTAATGAACTTAAACCAAAATTAAGAGCATTTATGACTTTGGTGTTTTATGCACCATCAATTAGTGGTAATGCCTTCTTAATATGGTTACTTATCTTTTCAGGTGATGTTCATGGTTACGCCAATGCATTATTGATGCAATTTGGATTTATTAGTAATCCGATATTGTGGTTAAGAGATCCAGACTATATGTTATTCGTTATTATCTTAGTTCAATTATGGCTCAGTTTAGGTGTATCCTTCTTAGCCTTTATTGCAGGTTTACAAAGTGTTGATAAGACACTTTATGAAGCAGGTAGTATCGATGGTATCAAAAATAGATGGCAAGAACTTTGGTTTATTACAATACCAAGTATGAAGCCGCAATTACTCTTTGGTGCGGTTATGCAAATTACCACATCTTTAGCGATTGCAGAAGTTTCAATGCAACTGGTTGGTTTCCCATCTGTACAATACGAAGGACATACGATTGTAACGCACTTAATTGATTATGGTTCTATTCGCTTTGACTTAGGTTATGCTTCTGCGATTGCGACTATATTGTTTATCATTATGATTAGTGCAAACTTAATCGTCCAAAAATTCTTAAGAAAGTTGGGTGAGTAATTATGCAAGCTATTCAAAAGTTTATGATGCAAAGAAAAATTAAAAAAAGAAAAAGACTCAACCGATCTATTGGTGGTGATATTGCATTATTCTTACTACTTGCATTATTTGGTATCTTTTCTGCTTATCCATTAATTATGACGGCATCAAATGCATTTAAACCATTAGATGAATTATTTGTATTTCCCCCAACATTATTACCAAGAAACTTAACATTTAATAACTTTAGAGACTTATCAGAACTGATTGGTAATTCATGGATTCCATTTTCTAGATATTTCTTTAATACAATCTTTATTACAACAGTTGGTACTGCAGGTCACGTACTTGTCGCGAGTATGGCGGCATACCCACTAGCTAAATATAAATTTCCAGGTTCAAAATTACTGTTTATGTTGGTTGTTTATTCATTGATGTTTGCACCACAAGTTACGGCAACACCAAACTACATTATCGTATCTTGGGTCGGCTTAATTGACACACCATGGGCAATTATTTTACCAGCGATTGCATCCTCATTAGGTTTATATCTTATGAAGCAATTTATGGAACAAGTGCCGATGGAGTTAATTGAATCCGCAAAAATTGATGGCGCAAGTGAATATCGTATATTCTTCCAAATCGTTATGCCACTTGTTAAACCAGCATGGTTAACACTAATTATTTTACTTTTCCAAAGATTATGGACCACAGATGGTGGCGCATTTATCTTTAGTGAAGAATTGAAACCACTATCGTTTGCATTACGTCAAATCGCACAAGGCTCTATTGAACGTGCGGGTACTGTTGCAGCCGTAGGGTTTATAATGATGATCGTTCCAGTTGTATTCTTTATATTCTCTCAATCTAAGATTGTAGAGACATTTAGTACATCTGGTCTGAAGTAGGAGGATAACATGAAACTATTTACACTTATTTCTCTTATATTTACATTACCATTAAACTTCTCAATTATTCGTTATAACTTTTCATATTTTGGTGATGTTATTCATTCAGCACCAGGTTTAAGTTATGCACAAACATTTAGTGAAAGAACCCTGGATACATCATTAGTATCACCAGAAGATTTAGTTGTTTATGGCGATGAAATATTTATTATTTCTAGTGGTTCTAATGCATTAGTTGTTGTTAATGATAATTTCAACTTAGAAGCATCTATGACTCAATTTAGTCAAAGTATGGCATACAGAAATAGATTATTTGAAGAAACAAATGGCTTATTAGAGAGTTATACAACATATATATCAGATATTGTAAATGCCATTGAAGCAGCTAAAAATCAATCTCTAGACTTGATTACTGATTTAGAATTTTTAGATCAAGCAGATAAAGATGATTACAGTAATCAAATTAATCTACTAAATGTGGATTTTATTGAAACTGTTCAAACAACGGAACTACCAAGTGTGATGGCTGCTACCCAAGCACAAGCAAATGCTGCATTTGATTTAATTGTTGATGCTGCAATTGACCAAGATAAGCAAATCGCTGATGATGAAATTGCTGATGCAGAAGAAAATGATCTGGAATTACCAGTTTATACGCCAGTAGTTAAACCAGAACAAATTGATATTGTGCCCCAAGCAGAACATTTAGTTTTATTAGAACATCAAAGCTTAAATGGTCCAATGGGTCTGGATGTTAAAGATACAGGTATTTATATTGCAGATACAGGTAACAGACGTATTTTAAAGTTAAATCATAATTATGAAGTTATCGATATTTTCACTGAAATTGATGATGTTACCTTTGAAACTGTAGAATTTATACCACTTAAGATTACAACCGATTCAACCGGTAGAATGTATGTGGTTGCACGTGAAGTGTATGAAGGTATTATTGAACTTGATACAGATGGATCGTTTAACCGTTATACTGGAGTAAACCCGATTACATTATCACCAATTGATATATTTAACCGTTTTTGGATGAGTGATGCTCAAATTGATAAACTACCTAAATTCTTACCAACGAGTTATACAAATGTAACAATGAGTACAGAAAACTTTATATATGCAACATCACTACCATCAGAAAACAATTCAGATAATATGATTCAATTAATTAATCCTAAGGGTGTGGACGTCTTAATCCGTAATGGTTATCATGTACCTAAAGGTGATATACAGTTTATTGAAGGTATGAATAATTATGTTATTGATGGACCATCTAGACTTGTTGATATTGCAATATACAAAAATGGTATTTATACAGTATTAGATTCAAAACGTTCAAGATTATTTACATATGATTCAGAAGGTAACCTATTATATATTAATGGGGAAGCCGGACAACAATTAGATAAGTTCTCAAACGGTGTTGCACTTGCATATTTTGGTGACAACTTACTTGTATTAGATAAAGAATTAAGAACAGTTATTGTTTATGAACATACGGAATTTGGTCAAAAGGTCAATCAAGCAATTGAGCACCACGAATCCGGTGAATTTGAACTTGCAGCAGCACTTTGGGAAGAAGTACTAATACTAAATACCAATTATGAAGTTGCATACAATGGTATTGGTAAGTTTCACTTAAGAAATGGTGATTATGAAAAAGCAATGGAATATTTCCAATATGGCTATGATAAATATTACTATTCAAGAGCATATAAGTCTTACCGAAATGAATTGATCAAAGATAACTTTGGTTACATATTCTTAGTACTCTTAACTATTCCAGCTGTTGTTATCATATTCAAACAAATTAAAAAAAGAAAGGATAGATAACATATGAATAAAGTTAAAAATGTTTTACAAGACTATCTATCCTTCCCTAAATATTTAATGATGCATCCATTTGATGGATATGATGAGTTTAAAACAGAGAAGAAAGGTAAGTTAAGTGTTGCATTGGTGTTTATTGGACTATTTGCTTTATTACGCATATTAACTTATCAGTATGAGAGCTTCTTAATCAATGAACGCAACCCAATGCTGATTAACAACTTACAAGAAATATTCGTTGTTGGGTTACTTATTGTGTTATTTGTAACTGCCAATTGGTCTGTTACAACTTTAATGGAAGGTAAGGGTAAGTTTAAAGAAATCTTAATGGTTACTGGATATTCACTATTTCCTTTAATTATTATTGGTTATCCAGCACTATTGTTTTCTAACTTTTTAACATTAGATGAAATGGCATTTTATACACTTGCTGTAGGGATTGCATATTTCTTAACAGGGTGGATGTTATTTATGGGTATTTTAAATATCCATCAATATGGTTTATTTAAAACCATTGGTGCATTCTTACTGACACTTGTTGCGATGATGGTCATGATGTTTTTAGGTTTATTATTCTTTGATGTCATTCAACAAATTATAGCCTTCATTTCAGCAATTATTGAAGAATTGGGGTTACGACGATGATACTATTTATTAAAAAACACTATATTAAATTAATGATTGCTACACTGGCTTTAGCACTTGTTGCATTTATTGCAATTGGTATTCCTCTAAGTAAAGCAAGTTACGCATATTTAGATACACAAAGCTTTGACAAAGCGGGTTTTGTAGATGCCAGTGGAGACTCTAATACAAGTAAACTGGTTGCAGAAAATACGAGTTTTCAACTATTTTTAGATGAAACAACCTCTTACTTTAAAGTCGTTGATAAGACAACAAATTATGTTTGGGAATCTAATCCAAGTGTTGAAGATACAAGACCTGGTACAACACCAGCGGCTATCAACAGACAAAAAGCGACTTTAGAGTTTAATTACTATAATGAAGCGGGATCTGTAACGACTTCAAATAACTATGCATCAAGTATTTCTCACCCACAAGGTGTGAATAACCCCGCAGGTGAACGTACATATCAAATTCGTTATGTTGACAATGGTTTCCAAGTGTTATATATTATTGGAAATATTGATATTACAAATCTTTATTTTCCAAGATATATTGATAGAGAATTAATGGAATCATTTGAACCAGCAATGCGCCAGGAACTAGAACTTTTTGCTTATGGTGCATATGATGAAGCGCTAGATGCTTACTTTATTCAATCATACTCATCAGAATTAGCACGTGGTGTAAAAACAAGACTTTATAGAATTTTTTATGAAGAATTAGGATATACACTTGAAGATATTCAAGCAATGAATTTTGAATATGGTATCACAGAAGAA
>JBAYTJ010000064.1:0-7875 GCA_041675665.1 Acholeplasma sp.
CCCATAATCATCTGTTGCATCTGGTTTTGAGTAAATATCATGAGGACCCATATTTTCATTTGAAAACACCGACACTGTACTTATATAGACAAAATCTATGTGATGTTTAGAGCATATACGTGCAAGTTTTTTGGTCCATTCGTTGGAACCAAGTGCAAAATGTATCACAATTTTAGGTTGATGTATTTGAATAAAAGTTTCAATAAGTCCTTCATTACCTATTGGTACTTCATCTCTGTTATAAGCAATAATTTCATAACCTTTTTCAACAAAATACTTCGCTACAAAAGGTGCAACTGTCCCGTTCATACCCGTCATGATTATTTTCATTAGAAAAAACCTCCTAAAATATTTGTTATATGATTAGTTTATCACTAATTTATATTTTCTTCTTACTTTAGTAACATATTTAAATGCACCAACCACCTTATTCAATTTAAAATATTGTATGATAAAATTAACAAATCAGGAGGTTTTATATGAAAAAGATAATCATTATAGGCTATTTAGGTCTAGTTTTATACTCAATTTATCATATAGTATTTAATTTTATGAATGGTAATGTTTTAATGGATATATTTGCTTTCCAGGTCGATCCACTCATTATAAGTGTTTTTAATTTATTAGGCTTATTTCCACTTGCACTCATTATGTTTGCATATTCAACCAATAAACTAAAACCAATTGATTATGTCCCACTTCTATTAGGATTTGTACTTGGTGGATTTGCTAGTATACCTTATTTCATCTACAAAGAAAAGCCAAATATGAAATATTTTAAGTGGTTTAAAGAGATTTCTATTGTTGGTATCATCATGACCACCATAACTATACTAATCGGTCTTATTAATGGTAACTTTCAAAACTATGGAGATGCATTTTTAAATGACTCTTTCGTTCATATTATGACAATTGACTTTTTGTTTTTAGTTTTAATTAGTCCTTTACTCCTAAAACCAGTCTCAAGGTATTACATACTGGGTTTAATTCCCATCATAGGGATCTTCTTAACGATATTTATTGAGCATTTTAGATTAGAAAAAGAGGCACTATGAAGTAATTCTTAATCAAATGTCCTCACATTCACTTTATTTTTTGTGAGTAAGTTTTCTACTACGTCAATAGTATACTTACATACTTAACCACGATAGTTCCATCTACGTCTATTTTGTAACCTAAATTCATAACTATGTTTTTAACAGGTATTTAGTCGTGCTATAATAAAGTATACATACATAAAAGGAGCATCTTAAATGAAAATTATTGAACAGTATTACACACTGAGTAACGGTGTCAAACTACCTAAAATAGGACTTGGAACATGGCAAGTTAAAGATGGTGACGAGGCATATCAAACAGTATTAACTGCTTTAAAACATGGTTATCGCCATATCGATACAGCTGAAGGGTATCGCAATGAGTCTTCTGTTGGTCGAGCAATTAAAGATTCTAAGATTCCTCGCGAAGAGATCTTTGTAACATCAAAACTTGAATCACATATCAAGACCTATGATGGCGCACTAGAAGCATTTGAAAAGACAATGCAGGCACTGGATTTAGAATATTTAGACTTATTCTTAATTCATGCACCATGGCCATGGAATGAGGTTGGTAAAGAATGTCATGAAGGTAATGTTGCTGCTTACAAAGCAATGGAAAAACTTTATAAAGCAGGTAGAATTCGTGCAATTGGTGTATCCAATTTCTCTTTAGTTGACATTGATAACATCATTAATCATTGCGAGGTTATACCGCACGTAAATCAAATATCCTATTTTATTGGACAAGACCAAAAAGAAACAATGACACATTGTAATAAGCATAACATCTTTATTGAAGCTTATTCACCGCTTGGTACAGGTAGACTATTAAAAAATGAAGTAATCATAAAAATGGCCAATAAGTATAATGTGTCACCCGCTCAAATTTGCATTCGCTATTGTCTAGAAAAGGGTACTGCACCACTTCCAAAATCTACACATGAAGATCGTATCATCATGAATAAAACCGTAGATTTTAAGATAATGCCAGAGGATATGGATATGCTTGATCAAATTGAAAATGACTTTTAACATAAAAACCATTACATACATAATAAACCTACTGAACAGCTATTCAGTAGGTTTTTAATATCGTTTTAACGCATTATAATTAATCTCTGATGTAATCTTGATAGCTTTTATGAATAGTTCTTGCTAGTATTTCTAAGGGTTCTTCCTGATTTTCAATCATGAGATTAATTTTTATAAATTGTTTTGTGTCATAAAAATTACTATCATGAATCAGACGTTCTTCTATTTTCTTTGGTTCATCACCTCTACTGATCATGCGTTTGCGTCTGAGCCCTTCATCGGACGCAACAAAGACAACATAGGCTTTATTGTTTAATTTAGTTGTTAAGTGATTGGCACCATTTGGATCTAAAATCACGATGCCATTATCCAAAACATCTGTTTTTTGTAAACCATACAAGTGTTTATTGTATGTTGAAAACTCTACAAATTGATCTCGTTCTAACAGTTTAGTAAATTCTGATTTTGAAACAAAATGATAGTCTAGTCCATTAGTTTCATTAACTCTCTTAGAACGTGTTGTTGTAGTTATACATTTTTTATATCCATATTTTTTATATAGAATCTTAGCTAATTCAGTTTTGCCACTTGCACTTGCACCAACAATTATTATCATGTACTCACTTCCTCATATACATTGTAATATAAAACCATATTTTTATCATCTTATATGTTAAAAATATTATTGTACAAATTTTTAATTATATAAATAGCATATAGAACAAATATATTTTTAAGTGTATAATGGGTTATGTGAGGTGACAAGACATGATTAGGTTAGCAAACTTATATGACCTTAATGATATTTTAGTCATTATTAAACAAGCGCAGCAAAGAATGAAGAATGCTGGGATGACTCAATGGCAAAATGATTATCCAAATATAAATATCATTCATCAAGATATCCTTGACAAAGTCCTCTATGTATATATTTTAGATAACAGAGTTGTTGGTACAATGAGCGTTTTTCCTAATGATCCTGTGTATAACCATATTGAAGGTGCGTGGTTAAATAAAAACCCTTATATGGTCATACACCGTATTGCAGTATTAGATGCTGTAATAGGAAAAAATATATCACAGCAAATGATCGATTTTGTCTTCAAATTCTTTAATGTGACTGACATTAGAATCGATACACATCCAATGAATCTACCAATGATAAAGTCTTTAAAACGACAAGGGTTTTTATATTGTGGTACGATACATGTTACAACAGATACTGATACATTAAGATTAGCTTATCATAAACATATATAATAAATCTTATCTTACTATGAAACATCCGCTTTATAATACCTTAAGGTATTAATTAATTTTTGTATATAAGTTCAATCTTATGAAAACTTACTACTTATTTATGTAGAATTCATTTATAAGTATACTTTAAAAAAACTTTCTATACGAAGGTTTTTTTCATGCAATAAATAGAAACTTCCTCTAACTTTTCTTCACAAACTAGTTCATATCCTAATTTTTCGTAATAACTTAAATTCTTAATATTTTCAGTATCCAGACAGATACTAGATACTTTTGAATCCTTAGAAACCATACTGTGTATTTGGTCTATCACTTTCCTACCGAGACCTTGACCTTGCATTTTACGGCAAACAGCAATCATAGTGAGATAATAGTGCGTATCTTTTGGTCTATGTTTTGCCGTGATTACATCATATTTTGATAGAAATCTTAAACTTTTAAAAGGTATGAAAAAAGCGAGTCTTAACATTTCAAATTGGATACGTAATTTGTTTATTATATTTAGCCTTGTGATTTCAAAAGGCTTTTCTACAAATGCTACATAACTCGGTTCATCATTGGAATCGGTTATATATAGTCCATTCATGTACCGATTTCTAAGATATACAAACTTAAAAAATGCCCTCATTTGTCTATCCTTTTTTTCACCTTTGAATAATTTAACAAACATTGGATCTTTTTTAAAAGCATCTATTAATAAATCTATATGTTGCTTATGAAATGGTCTTTGCATCATTTGACTCCTGGTGATGATTGACTGAAAAACTATATAATAGTTTAAATAGATAAAATAATACTAATATCACAACAAATGTTGTAAGCATATTTTGGAATCCAAAAACTATCAATAAACCGATTGAAAACATAAAGCCTGCCAGAACCTTTTGAGATGGATTGTTTTTGTATAGTTCTAATATAATTGCACACAGCATTGTATAACCCCATAAAATAAGTCCAATCCGCAAGGGTAGATGAGCGAAAACAAAAATGAGAATTACTTGAATATGAATGGCAATAAATACGTATCTTGCTTTTCTTCTATTCATATAATAGTTATCTGTACCAAAGCTTAGGTTAGCAACAACACCTCCAGTAATATCTATTGTAAGTATAATTAATATTACTTGATTAATTATAGGCAGTGAGCTAATATCGTTGTAATAAAATAGGCTTAAAAAGACTGTAGATGATATCGCAAATACAATAATGAATACTAACTCAATTTTTCTTTGTTCTTCTCCAAGAATTTCATGAAATATTTTGGGTATTTTAATCATAATGAACACCATTCAACATATGACACCAGTAGGAGGTATTGACTTTCCATAGTTCTTCATATGATTGATTATCTTGTTCAATCAATGCACTTAACCCATACCCATCTAAAGTCATTAAGATCATTTTTGAAACCATGCTACATGTCTTTTTTTCTGAACCTGATAATTTATATAATTCATTTGAAATAACTTCAATCATTTTCTCTTTTTGCTCTAAGAATTTATGCTGATATTTATTATTGTATAAGCTAAATGTATAAAACTGGAATGTACCAACATATATGGTTCTTTCTGCTGGACTTAGATTATATATACTTTGTCCTAAATACATAACAAAATCTTCAAGACGTTCATAACCATGAACTGTTATGGGCTCAATCATGAATTGCATAAGTGTTTCAAAGACTTCTTCAATAATATTGTTAATAGATTTATAATGGTGAAAAATATTACTTTTACTTACATCAAGTGTATCTGCTATTTTATGAGCACTGATACCTTCTATTCCTTCTTTTTCTAGTATCTTTATGGCAGTTTCTATAATTTTAATTTTCATTCTCTGACCTTTAATAATCCTTTGATCTTCCATTAGCTTTACCCTCCTTATATATGACATTATACAACTAACCGTCCGAACAGTCAATAATTATTTCATGTAAAATGATTTAACTCTAAACTATCCATGAATTCATTGTTTATATAAATGTATAGTTTTATATGAAAAAGTAACCCTTTATAAATTATTTATCACCATAATTGGTGAATAATTTTGCATCTAAATTGGTTATTTTAATACTACCATTAGCACCTATAATAATGATTAGCCCACCTTACACATTCTACGTCTAACAACATATATACAAAATGAAGGGAATTTCTAGGAAGATTATCACTACTTAAAGCAATAGTGGTAATTGTTCTTATCAAAATATATTCTGTATCACTATGTTCAAAAAGCGTCTGAAGTCTCGCAATCATGTGTACGATGTTTTGGTATAAGGTCTCATTTGAAATTTTAAAATCTTCTAGAAAATGAACTCTATAATCATTTTTGTGCTATCCGGTTCACGCCAGTCTCCTAGATTGTTTGAGTTTTCATTTACTAGTTGATTTATACTTATGTGAAAAATCTTATCAATATTATCATCGATCTTCTCTAAAATATTTAAGAAATCTGCTCTGACTTCTCTTCTTGTTAAATTCATCCAGATGAATACCTCTTGCACTTTCAGTCGTTTTCTTCCAATAATGTTTGATCTACTATTGCTTTTGCTCTCTTGTCTTTTGTAAGGTATCCTTTACTTGAATAAGTGTCTTTAACTGCTGCTTCACCTTTTGTTCTATATAACTTTAACCAATCTCCTAGTATTGTTGGATCTGTAAGTCCTAAATCCAACGCCACACTTCGTATCGATTCTCCGTTCTCTACCCTTCCGATTGCTAATAACTTTGTATATCTTTTATATGTTTTTATTTTTATTATGATCAAATACTTTCTTTCCATGTTTCTTGTATAAGTTTATGATATATTTTAAGTTCCCTATATCATATCCATCATACATCTCTGATACATGGGACAATGATTTACCTTTAAGAATATGCTCTTCACACATCTCTATCTTTTCTTTTAATGTTATTCTCATATAAAAAAGGCTCCCTTCATTAGAGTGTATGGTTTTCTATATCATATCTCCAACTTTTGGAAGCCACTTCATTGAATTATGTGTGATACTACCTATTTTGATACAAATTAGCACCCCATTAAGATTTTTAGCACCCTTGACCAGCATTTTAGCACCCCACCTAAAACTCTTAAAAAGGGACTGCTAAAAATGGCCGTTGGACTTGAACTATACTCTCCACTTAACATTGAAAGTAAGTGATTCATAAAATCCACTGACAGAATCTGGATATTTATGAGTAACTTTCAAATCATTAAATGACCATCGATGAATATAAAAAGGTTTATTAAGCATCGAAAACAACTTAGAGAATAACTTGGGTGATCCAAATCTATCTTGTAAAAAATCTTTTAAAGTATTATTGTTATTTTCATCAATGTAGATGACTTTTGAATCTTGTAGTTTTTCAACCTTTGTTTGAGAAACAATTACTTCTAGTTTGTATCCAATTTCATTGAAAGTAACGACATTGAATACAATTATATTTTCAGGTAATAGTTTCGCATCAAAGCTATATGTATGTGTCTCATTCTTCGCACAATTTAATGAACTAACTAATTCTTCCTCATTGAGTTCCCAATTAATGCTTATGCTTGGTTCTTGAAACTCTAAACCAAAGGTATCAATATTTTTTTTCATCTTTATATTTAAACCCTCCAAATATTGCTTTTTAAAACTCACTCCCTATGATTACCGATTTTTCTTATTATCCGTTTTACTTAAATAATCATCTATTTTCTTCTGATTATTATATTTAAGTAGTAATCGAAGAAACTCTTTTTTATCATTTGCAAAAAGCAAAAATGCAGATTGATTATAAATCAGATAAGTGTTATTTGCAAAATACGTTATCAAACTATTATCTAAATCAAGCACTAAAAGGGCATCACTTATCGGTTCTTCTTTCTTATAAAATAGTAATGAAAAAGAATAAGCACCTGAAAGAGTCTTAGCATAGAAGTATACCAAGCAGTCTTCAAGGTTAATACTCATGTCATCGTAATAAAAGGTGTTATCCTTAATAAGCATTTTGTCTTCTAATTTTTCAGTAGCTTTTTTATAATCTATGGTTTTATACTTCTTGTCAAATTCATTTGATTTATCTTGTAAAAGACGAAGGGACATCTTTTTGGAATGAATTACAAATAAAACTAATAAAGGTATAACACTGATTCCCCATACAATAATAGGGATAATTGGAATAATTTCAGACTCTGTAGTGAAGAAAAGTATTATCGCTAAGATTATTACAACTAATGCCCCACCAACCACATAAATCATACCAGGTAACAATCGTTTATATAAAAAGTCATATTAATACGATGGCATATTTTCTTTTTCAAATTTAACAATCTCTTTAAACTTCCCCATTAGCATCAGCTCCTCTGTTCAAAATATATGGTTTCGCTCTTTTTCCTAATGAAATATAAAACTTTTCTGTTTTTATCTCAGTTGTAACGATATCACCTTTCTTTCCATAAGACAATATGAACTCATCCAATCCAAATTCAAAACAACCGAAGTCCTTAATTGTCGATGTAAAATCATTAACGATTCTTAATTTGTCTTTGTGAAAAAAAATCA
>JBAYTJ010000065.1:0-7867 GCA_041675665.1 Acholeplasma sp.
AAGTCCATATTTAATCAAATACTTAAGCTTCTTCATATTTCTTACCTACCTTCGCAATAAAGATTTCAGATAAACTTGCTTCTTCAACATCATATTTTCGTAAATTATCTAATGTCTTAATATATTCAAACACACTTGGTGCAACATCTTCTGTCTCGATTTTAATGGTCCACTGTTTAGAATCTTGACTACATCCATAAACACCAGGCATAGCAAGCACTTTATCTTTATCAAGATCATCTGCAATAACTTTAATATTATGCTTTTTAAAATCTTTTTTAACATCTTTAATTAATCCAGCAATGACACTCTTACCTTTTTCTAAGACAACCAAGCGCTCACAAAAACTTTCTACATGATCAATTTGGTGTGATGAAAAGATAATTGTACAACCTTTTTGTTGATATTCCCTGATGACCTCAACAAACAATTCAATATTGATGACATCTAAACCACTAAAAGGCTCATCTAAAACCAGCAAAGATGGTTCATTAATCAAAGCAGAAATGAATTGAATCTTTTGTTGATTACCTTTAGATAGCTCTTTAATCTTTTTCGTCTTATAATCTACAATATTAAAACGTTCTAACCAATAATCAAGGCGTTTTAAAATATCTTTAACTGGGACATTTTTAAGTTGTCCAAAATAAAGGATTAAATCCTTTACAGTCAATTTAGTTAATAGACTTCGTTCTTCAATCATATAACCAATTTTATCAACTGTATCATATGAAACAAATTCACCATCATAACGCACATAACCACTTGAAGGATATAATAAACCCATAATGGTTCTAAAAGTTGTGGTCTTACCTGCTCCATTTGTACCTAGCAAGCCAAAAATTTCACCCTTTTCTACTTCAAAGGATAAATCATCTACAGCAATAAAGTCGCCATATTTTAATGTTACATTTTGTACTTCAAGCATTGTATACTCCTTTATATTTATATTACTTTGAAATGTTAACTAATAATATCATAACATGATATTTGATTTTTTTGATTGTTCATTACCTAAAATTGATGTTTTTTAGATAAAAATAGAACCTAATTTAGATTCTATTTTATACGTATTAATCTTTTTCAATCAAACGATCATTTAATAATTTAATAAAGTCATCTATTGAAACATTAATTTGCTTATCTGAACCATAAAGGCGATATGTTAGTGAGTTCGTATGCATCTCATTATCACCAAGCACTAACTGATACGGTATTTTTAAAGTTTGAGCTTCGCGTATCTTATAGCCTAACTTCTCATTTCTAAAATCGGACTCCACTCTAAATCCTAATTTTTTTAACTTTTCATGAAGATTCATTACATAGTCTCTATGGATATCTAAATTCACAGGTATTAGTTTTAACTGCACTGGTGCTAACCATAATGGGAAACTACCTTTATATTCTTCAATTAAGTATGCTACAAAGCGTTCCATCGTAGAAACAACCCCACGGTGAATAACAACAGGACGGTGGTTATTTTTACCGTCTTCACCAACATAAGTTAAATCAAATCTTTCAGGTAATAAAAAGTCGAGTTGTACGGTAGACAAAGTTTCTTCCATACCCATAGCTGTTCGTACTTGAATATCTAATTTTGGACCATAGAATGCAGCTTCACCAATCGCTTCTTTATAAGGTAGTTGCATTTCATCCATAACATCTTTTAACTCTTTTTCAGCACGTTGCCACATTTGGTCATCATCAAAGTACTTTTCAGTATTTTCAGGATCTCTATAACTAATTCTAAAACTATAATCTGTAATTTTAAAATCTTTATATACTTCAATTATTAAATTGACGACGCGTTTGAATTCATCTTTAATTTGATCAGGTCGAACAAACACGTGCGCATCATTTAACGTCATTTCTCTGACACGTTGTAAACCACTTAATGCACCAGATTTTTCATATCTGTGCATCATACCAAGTTCAGCTAAACGAATCGGTAATTCTCTATAAGAATGTATATCTTTTTTATAGATCATCATATGATGTGGACAATTCATCGGACGTAAGACAAGTAATTCACCATCACCTAAATCCATTGGTGGATACATATTTTCATGATAGTGATCCCAGTGTCCACTTTGTTTATAAAAGTCTACATTGGCCATGATTGGTGTATACACATGTAAGTAACCTAGTTCAATTTCTTTATCCGTAATATAACGTTCAACAATTCTTCGAATGGTTGCACCTTTGGGTAACCAAAAAGGTAAGCCTGAACCAACTTCTTGGCTGGTCATAAAGATATCTAGATCTTTACCGATTTTTCTATGATCTCTTAGTTTTCTTTCTTCTAGCATCACTAAATGTTTTTCTAATTGCTCTTTTTCGAAAAATGCGATACCGTATACACGAACCAGTTGTTTATTTTTAGCATCCCCGCGCCAATAAGCGCCTGCAATACTTAATAGTTTAAAATGTTTAATATATTTGGTAGATGGTACATGTCCACCACGACAAAGATCAATAAAATCCCCTTGTTTATAAACACTTAATTGATCACCCTTATAAAATTCAATTAACTCTAATTTATATGGATCACCTTTAAAGATTTCTTTGGCCTGTTCATATGAAACTTCCATACGTTCTATAACGTGATTGGCATCACTTAACGCCTTCATCTTTTTTTCTACTTTTGCAAGATCTTGATCTGTAAAAACGTTATCTTTGAAATCAACGTCATAATAAAAACCTTCTTCAATCGCAGGACCTACACCAAACTGTGCATCTTTATAGATTGTACGGATTGCTTGTGCCATCAAATGAGCCGTCGAGTGATTTAACACTTCAAAAGTGGCCTCATCTTTTTGGGTTAACAACTGAATCTGACCATCATTCATAAGCGATCGGCTAACCTCTACTAAATCATCATTAAATTTAGCAGCAACCACTTTTTTTGCAAGCGATATGGAAATATCTTGTGCAACTTCTAAAACAGTTGTGCCTTTTTCATAATCTTTGATGTTGCCATCAGGAAATGTAATTTTTATCATGTCTTTTCTCCTTTAAACTAAAAATAAAAGTCCCTACCAAAAAACAAGTAAGGACGAATTAAAATCCGCGGTACCACCTTAATTCATACAATTAAAAATGTATGCATCTTAAAAGTTATCTATTAACGCTAGACTCGACGGGTCCTATTGGTTTAGGCCAGCTCAGTAGGTGGTAATTTAAGTATTATTTTGTAAGCTTACACCATTCTTACATCGCTTTTATAAATCCATAACAAAAATCATGTCCTACTTCATTGCTATATCATATTTTACACTTTTTTGTATAAAAATCAATCATTTTGGAACTTTTTAGTAAATCTAAATGATTTTGTAAGTTCATCAATGCGTTTGACAATACGCATTGAACGTACTGTGGTTTCTTCACCATATAACCGCATAACTTCGGCTAATTCAACAATCGATACATTACTGGATATATGGACCATTAAATTAGCATTTAGACGATAGTGTAAGACAGGTAAGAGTATTTCATCTCTAAACCATGGTGACATATTCTCACCACCCAAATCATCTAATATTAAAACAGTTGTACGTTTTAATATATTAATTCTATGTTCTAATTGATTGGTAGAAATCGCACCCTTTAATGTTCTAATTAAATCAGGTACAAAAGCGAAAATCACATCGACGTTTAGTTTTGTTAGCTCATTTGCCAAGCCACTTAATAAAAAACTTTTTCCTGTACTATTTGCCCCATATAAATATAGGCCCTTCATAAACTTATCTTTGTGCTTAATTGTCTTTTCGGCATAACTAACAACTTTTTTATGATTATCATCACTGATGATAAAATCTTTTAGTGTCGCTTCTGCAATGTAAATATCTGATTCAAACGTTTCTAAATTACGTTTAATAATTTTAGTCAAGTCTTGTTGCACTTTCTCTTTGGTTGGTTCATATACTATTTGAACATAGGGTTTAAACTTTAACTTAGGTTTGAAACTTTTAGAATCATTTTGATCGCGCTGCAATAAATATTGGTAAACGACCAAGACTTCTTGGTCGTTTAATTTCAAATGCTTAGTTTCTGGATCATTTAAAATAACTGTTTTCATGTAATCCAACTTCATTTTACTCTTCCTCTATCTTTGCTTGTAATTCCTGTAAATATGCATCCACCCACTCTGGGTTTTTAGCTTTTGGTTTAGATTTACCTTTATAACTTGATGGTGCTTTTTCATAATTTGATTTATCAAGCACTTCATGATAAGCATCTTCAGTTGTACGTATACCTTTTTTAAGCCATGTTTCTAACACCTTTTCTAAATAAGATATGTGTGGTAGATGGCCTTCTTTAAATTTCAAAATATGCAGTAGTAAGGCATTAATAATACCTACTTCAACTTGATTGCGTTCAAGTAACTGCATTACTGTGTCTGTATGCATCAGTTGATAATCATCTTTAGCATATTTTTCAATAATTTGCATCGGAGAGACACTCTTTAGATAGTTAATAGATGATTCCTTACCATTTAAAGATTTTGTTTCACTGACCACAGGTAATACTTTTTTCTTATCCTGATAATAGGTTTGTGCCTTGAAACTCAAGTTTGCTAAATCAATTGTACCATTTGGCTGGACTGTCTTTAAATATATGTCAACAATTTCATCTAAAGAAAACTGGTAAACAAATACTAACTTTTGGATTGTATCGACTGTCTGGCGTGACATCAAGATTGGTTTTTTAACTCGGTCAGGTAATTTCTCAACAAATGCTTCATAATTGATTTGTTCTTTAATGCGTGCACCTAAGTTACTCTTTTTACCTAAATATACATCCGAATCATAAAAATGATTCGAATCAATGAAGTTAAAGACATCATCAAAATTCTTTGTAACTTCTTTATAACCGTTTAATTCAATTTTTTCTACTCTAAATAAATTGGTGACTTGATCATATAACTTTTTGCCCATTTCTGTGAGTAAAAACTGTCCTAAGACTGTATCTTGAATAAAACCTCTTGGTGAAAGTGGTGATTTTAATTGATAAACGGTATGTTCACCTTCTTCAAAGGTGTTCAATAGATTTATGGCTTCAAGTTTCTCTCTAGCCTCTTTTAATTGTTCAACCTTCACATTTAATAAATCAAGTAAAAATTGATGCGAAAAAACTTCAGATTGATAGTTCTTAGTATTCAGCAAATGATAAAAGGTATGATATAGAGAAAATGATAATACACCAATAATTGGTTGGTATAAAATACCTAAGACTTTCCATTCATCACTTGAGAGTGCTGATTGGCTAATAATGTTAAATGTAGATTTAGCTTTCACTTTATACAAACCTTTCTAACAATTCTTCAATCAACTGATACAAGTTTTCAATTGATTCATTGTTTTTTATAATATAATCTGCGCGTTGACGCTTTTTAACTAAGGGCATCTGTGACTTTATACGCAACTTCGCTTCTGTTTGGGTGAGTTTGTTTCGTTTCATGAGTCTGCTTAACTGAAGCTTCGGTGTTGTATCAATAAGCATTGATGCATCATAATCTTTATAACCTGATTCAAATAATAGTGGTATATCTAAAAATAGTATATGCTCTGTCATAAGTGCTTTAGTCTCATTGATTTTATCAAAGACTAAAGGATGTAAAATAGCTTCTAATTGCTTTCTTTGTTTGGTGTTATTAAATATCACTGTAGCAAGCTTAGTTTTATCAATAGGTTGTGATAGTTTAAAGGTTTTAGCAATCATATCTAATACTTTGGGGTCATTGTATAATTGTCCAACGATTTCATCTGAATCTATAACAACAAAACCTTTTTTACGTAAGTAACTAGTTGCTGTTGATTTACCACTGGCAATACCACCTGTGATAGCCAGTACATAAGATGGTTGACATGTTGGACAAATATATGTGCCACGACCCTTTAGTTGAAATTTAATAATCGTATCCCCACACGCTAAACACTTATGTCCAGTTTTACCATGTACTAAAAGTTCTTGTTGGAACTCACCCTTATGACCTAATGACTCATAGGTATCAATAGTTGTTCCACCCACTTTTATGGCCTTATTAAGTACAATATTTGTGTTTTTAAGTAAGGTTTCTGCTTCATTTTTTGTTATTAAAAAGCCTTTTTTAGATGGATGTATCTTAGATAGATAGAGTATCTCATTGGCATAAATATTGCCAATACCACCAATAATTGTTTGGTCTAGTAATATTTCTTTGATGGTTTTAGACCTTGATCTAAAACCATCATAAAACGTATCTATATCTATATCTTTAGGGTCTTTAGCAAGGTTTTTAACACGGTTTAAATAGGTATCTTTGTCTTTTATATCAATAATCTCAAAACGACCAAATTTACGTGTGTCTTCATAACTTAATTGATGTCCACTTTTTAGTTTAAAGACTACATGTGTATGCTTTGAGTGATTTTTATTCATAAAATACTTACCTTCCATACGTAAGTGTGAAATTAAACAATAGTCATCTAATATAAATTTTAAGTATTTAGCTTCACGTGCAACTTCATGGATACGCTGTCCTTTAAGTTTATCTTCAAAATCTAGTATATTTGATACGATTGGA
The DNA here is from genome assembly GCA_041675665.1 of Acholeplasma sp. Taxonomy (GTDB): domain Bacteria; phylum Bacillota_I; class Bacilli_A; order Acholeplasmatales; family Acholeplasmataceae; genus Acholeplasma. The sequence goes on from JBAYTJ010000065.1 coordinate 6,566, forward strand.
CGATAAAAAACAATCACATCATGAATGACTTCATTTTTTAATACAGTATTTAAGTTACGACGTATGGTTTCTACCTCAGGTAGTTCAGGCATTAGAATAATCTCCCCTATTTTAAATCGTACCAGTTTGTTCCTATATCACAAGACGTTTTTAAACGTACACCTAAATCATAGGCTTTTTCCATAATATCTGGTATCACTTGTTTCATCTCTTCTAATTCTTCTTTTACAACTTCAACGATCAATTCGTCATGTACTTGTAAAATAAGTTTAGATTTTTTATTATTGGTTGTTAAGTACTTATGTAAATCAATCATCGCAAGTTTAATAATATCTGCAGCTGTGCCTTGGATGGGTGCATTTAAACTGGTACGTTTACCAAACTCACGTAAATTATATACTTTAGAACTTAACTCCGGAATATAACGACGACGTTTTAACAATGTTTCAACATAACCATTTGTTTTAGCAAACTCAACGATATTTGTCATGTAATCTTTTATCTCTGGATAGACTTCTAAGTATCTGTTAATGAAGTTTTCTGCTTCTTTAACAGTTACTGAAATGTCTTCTGATAAACTCCAAGGACCAATACCATAAATAATACCGAAGTTGACTGCTTTGGCACGACGGCGTTGTTCACTATCAACATCTGTTACATGAAATACTTTTTGTGCAGTAACCGTATGAATATCCTCATCATTTTCAAATGCTGTTTTTAAGTTTTTAACATCAGCCATCGCAGCAAGGACACGTAATTCAATTTGAGAATAGTCTGCACCGACAAAATAATTGTCATCTTTAGGTATAAATAACTTCCTAATTTGTCTACCTTCATTTGTACGAATTGGTATATTTTGTAAATTTGGTTCTAAACTAGATAATCTACCCGTTAAAGTGAGCGCTTGATTATAAATTGTATGTACCTTGTTATCTTCAAATACGGATTCTTTTATACCGACTAAATAGGTAGAATATAGTTTAGTTAATTGACGGTACTCAATAATTAAATTAATTATTGGATGTTGATCAACTAAATTATTTAATACATCAATACCGGTTGAATAACCTGTTTTCGTTTTCTTACCATTAGGTAACCCTAATGTATCAAATAACACATCACCTAATTGTTTTGGACTATCAACATTAAATTCTAGTCCAGCAAGACTTAGTATTTCAGATCTTAACTTACTAATTCTTTCACTTAAATTGCGCGTCTGATTAGCAAGTTCATCTAAATCAACTTTTAAACCACTATATTCCATGTCTGCTAAAACATCTGATAACGGTAGTTCTACGTCAT
>JBAYTJ010000066.1:0-7764 GCA_041675665.1 Acholeplasma sp.
ACTTTAAAGTAATCTCTGACATCATAGCCATTATCGTCCATCGGTGAATCATAAAAAGGTGTAATCCACAGTAAATTTACACCTAAAAGATGCAAGTAATCCAACTTTTCAGTAATGCCTTTTAAATCACCGATACCATCATTATTGCCGTCTTTAAAGCTCTTAATATATATTTGGTAGCCAATGGCTTCCATCCACCATTTATTCATAATTAAGACCGTCCTTATCCCTTATATTTTACCAAATAATTACGAATACTAAAACATGATAGCGGTTACATATTCATCAATCAAATGGTGAAATGATATAATAACTTTTGAGGAGTGATATACGATGAACAAGCATGCATTATTTCATCAAGCAAAAAGCGAATACAGCTATGCTTATGATGATAAGAAACTACATATTTTATTTAGAACAATGAAGGATGATGTGACATCCGTGAAACTGTCTTATGGTGATCCATTTGACTGGACATACGCTAATAAAAAGGCCAAATGGGAAAGTCAGTTAGTAGAAATGACTAAAAGATATTCTACCAATATGTTCGATTACTATTTTATAGAAGTAGAACCTAAAGATTATCGCTGTAAATATGCATTTTTAGTTGAGGCGGATAATGCATTTTACTTTTACGGTTCCAAACGAATGGAAACCATAGATTCAGTGAAAACCAATGATTTTGATGAAGGTAGTTTTTATGATTTAAGTAATTATTTTAATTATCCATATCTAAACCATGAAGATCTGCCTTCTACACCAAGTTGGGTTAAAGATACAGTATGGTATCAAATTTTTATGGATCGTTTCAATAGTAAATCTAAGCAGTCAAAACTACCATGGGGAAAACTACCTGTTAGTAACCACGAGTTTTATGGTGGTGATATTTTAGGTGTTATAGAAAAGTTGCCATATCTAAAAGATTTAGGGATTACAGGCATATATTTCACACCCATTTTTGAGTCGAATACGGCACACAAATATGATACAAAAGACTACTTTAAAATAGACCCTCAATTTGGTACAAATGAAGATTTTAAAGCACTTGTCAAGGTGGCACATAAACTAGGTATTAAAGTTGTTTTAGACGCTGTGTTAAACCATTGTGGATGGGATCATCCATTCTTTCAAGATGTCGTAAAAAATGGTAGAGATTCAAAATATAGTGATTGTTTTTACTTAGATAAAGACCCTATATTAAACTTTGAATTATCAGAATTTGGAACACCTAAATATCAAGGTAATTTAAGACCGAATTACAGAACATTTGCATATACACCATTTATGCCAAAATGGAATACGTCAAATCCGATTGCACAAAAGCATTTATTAGATTCAATTGAATATTGGATTGAGGCATATGATATTGATGGTTGGCGATTAGATGTATCAAATGAGGTTAGTCATGACTTTTTAAGAAAGGTTAAACAAACATCTAGAAAAGCCAAGAAAGATACATTTATATTTGGTGAAAACTGGGACTCCTCAATGCCTTGGCTAAGAGGCGATCAAATGGATAGTGTCATGAATTATGATTTATCAATTCCAATGTGGCAATATTTCGATGGTAAAATTGATGTAGAAGAACTAAAAAATGAACTGATTCAATATACCGCATTAACGCCTAAAAACGTTATGAAAAACATGTTTAATCAGCTAGATACACATGACACTGTTCGGATGAAACGTCGCCTAAAGGATAACGATGAGCGCTTAAAGTTAGCATATATATTAATGTTTGCTAGTGCTGGAGCACCCAATATATATTATGGTAGTGAGGTTGGTTTAACCGGTGATCATGACCCAGATAATCGTCGTTGTTTTAACTGGGATGAATCTACATGGAACCACGATTTAAGACAGTTGATCAAAGATTTAATTCAGTTTAGAAAGTTATATCCAGCTTTTATGGCAAGTGACTATCAGTTTATTGATCATTTAAGTTTATCATTTATAAAAAAAGAAGGTAATGAAACCTTACTATTTCTAATAAACGATAGTGATAATTTAGTAAATCTAAACATTGATCGAGCGTTTCAAGGAGATTATCTAGACATATTTACAAAATCAAAAGTAGAACTAACACAATCAATTGCTCTAAATCCATATGGATACCGTATATTAAAACTTAAATAAGAATAAGGTCCTTAGCGTCAAGGACCTTTTTTCTTAACTGAGGTGAAAAATGATAGGTTCGTTACTTAAAATTAATGTATTGTTACTAATTTCATATTGTTTGTTAGTTAATATATTTAAATATTTACCGTTAGGTAGATCAATTTTTATAGATTCTAGGTTCTCTAGATTGAAGATACCTATAAGTTTTTCTTTTTCTAAATGGTATTCTAAATGCGCTATATTTTTGGTATTTACAAAGTGATATGTACCTTTACGCATGATATCAAGTTTCTTGATACGTGCTAATTTTTTAATGAGTGGCTCAATACTTAATTTTTCATGCCATGGCACAAAATCTATTTCAAATAAGTCAGGACGCTTCGTAACTTGGTGTTCTTGACCAGCATAGATCATTGGCGTACCTTTCAAGAAAAACTGAAAGGCGGTCATTTGAATGAGTTTATTAGAATCGCCTACTTTATATGCAATTCGTTCTTGATCATGGTTTTCAAACGATCTTAATTTGACATAGTTTTTAGGGTATGTGGCTTCTTGACGCCATAGCTCATATAAATAACGTTCAAGTGTATTTTTCCCACTTAAGTAATCATCCATAAAATCAAAGACATCATAATCATAAGCAATATCAAAAACTTCGTACATTTGAGAGTCACTAAATGCTTCATAACCCATATCTCTAATATACTTAATAAAACCTAGATGCACAGATTCTGTTAACCAAATCATGTTTGGTTTTATTTGTTCAACCTTCTGACGAGCAGTTTTCCAAAAATCAAGTGGAAGCAGCGGTGCAACATCACACCTAAAACCATCTACAAATGCTGCCCAGTATTTTAAGACATCAATTAAATAGTCCCAAATTTCAGGGTTATTTGTTAAATCAAAATCTGTAATATCAGACCAATCACCAACCCTGTTAGCAAAACTGCCATCTGCCTTTTTATAAAACCATTCTGGATTTGATTGGGTCAAAATTGAATCCCTAGAGGTATGATTAAAGACTATGTCAATCATAATTTTCATATCTTTATCATGGACTGCTTGAACCAGTCGTTTAAAGTCTGCAAGTGTACCATGTAAGGGATCAATTGCATAATAATCATATATTGCATAAGGACTACCGATAGAACCTTTACGATCTTTTTGACCGATTGGATGAAACGGTAGGAGGTAGACAATGTCTACCCCTAAGTCTTTAATTCTATCTAAATCATCTATAATCCCTTGAAAGTCACTAGTTTTCGAATGTTGTCTTGTAAATATTTGATAAATCACTTTATTTTTAAGTGTATCAGGTGTCTGTTTTGCCATCATATTATCCTTTCGTTGCCCCAGCCATAATACCTTCAATTAAGTATCTTTGGAATACCATGTAAATCACTGCTATTGGAATACCAACAATGAGTGCTGCAGCTGCAAATGCTGGATAGTTTAAATCATACTGTCCATTGATAAATGAGAAGATACCAACAGCAAGCGTCCATTGCTCTTGCACTTGATCAAGCGAATTACCTGGTGCAGGCACATTAAGTAAGTAACCTGGTAACATATAATCCATCCATGGTGCCATGAACATTGATACAGCAACAAAGGTAAGAATAGGTACTGATAGGGGTAGTATAATGTGAATAAATATTTTAACCTTAGATGCACCATCGATCATTGCAGATTCATCTAAGTCTCTTGGAATTTGTGATAAGAAGCCCTTAATAAGCCATAAGTTACCTGGAATTGCACCACCAATGTATAAAATTGTTAAGTACAGTGGTTGTCCAAGAAGACCAAATTTCCAGAATAATACGTACATAGCGATTAATCCCATAAATGAAGGGAAAGCTTGTAAGACTAAGATTGTTAATAGACCAGCTTTTTTACCTTTAAAGGAATATCTAGCAAACACATAGGATGCACCAGTAATTATGATTGTACCAACAACCATATTAATCACTGCAATAATTAAGGTATTCATATACCACTGAGTGAAATTTGAATCTGGTGAGTTGAATAAGAAGTCAAAACCATTCCATGTTGGATTACTTGGCCAAATTGTGTTAGGTATACTTGAAGTACCAGGTGAGAAGGCCATCCCAAAGATATAAACAACTGGAACTAAAACAATAATAACGAGTAATGTCAACTCAGCATTAATTAAAGTTTTCGTTAAGATACTCTTAATACTGAATGTCGCACGAATTGATCGTTTAGAAGTATTACGTCTTTTTGGACGATTCATAAAATGAATGAATCCATAGATTGGTATCAAACCAACTAATCCCGGTTCTAACCCTTCATAACCTTTTTTAGATGCATATTCAACAACTAAACCTTGATGAATTAAAAAGACTAATATGACAAGGAATGTAAATAGAAGCGATCTTGAAAAATCATTTAAGAAAGAAACATAAAGCATCAATGATACTGGAATAAGTAATAAGCCTAAAATAAACAATATAACGAAGACTAAGCCCACTTTTTTAAGAATCACTTCAGCCGATAGTAAGTAATCAAATTCTGCTTTTGTAACACCAGGTTTTAGGTTCTCTAATTTACGTACATACATATTACCGTAAATAGGAATCATTGATAATAGTTGGACCTTACGGATGTGTTCATAACCCTTTTTCTTAGCAATATCATGGATGACTAAGTGGTTGGTTAAAGTAACCCATAAGACAACAAATATAATTGCAAGTAATATAAGTTCCATATATTAATCCTCCTGGAATGCTCTGGTTCTTGATAAGTTCCAGGCTGTTAAACTACCAACAAATATAAATATTAGAACTGAGAATACTGAAGCTAAGTTATATATTTGATGTTCCGTTGTTAACCGGTACATCCAGGATATTAAAATATCCGTTTGCCCGGCAAACCCATTATTGACATCATTTAAGTTACCTGGTCCACCACCTGTAATAAAGTAGATGACACCAAAGTTGTTAAAGTTACCTGAGAATGTCATAATTAATATTGGTGCAGTTGAATAGAGAACAAGTGGCATTGTAATCGATCTTAATTTTTGGAATCCAGTCGCCCCATCAATATCAGCTGCCTCGTAAAGTGATTTATCAATTGCCGTCATAATACCTGTCATTAATGCCATGAAGTAAGGGAACCCTAACCAAATATTTAGTAGAATAATTACTGCACGAACAAAGTTTGGATTATTTTCATTTGTAAACCATTGAATATTCTCATGACCAAGCCAGAAGAATTTAGCAAAACCTTCAACCTGATTAAATGCCTGGCCAAGTATACCCCAATCCATGAAGATGTCATACACCCCCATTTGCATGAGTAGCTGGTTAATAAAGCCAGTCTCATTAAACATGACAGAGAAAACCATTTGAGATAGTAATGCGGGTATTGCCCAAGGTAAAATTAAAATAGTGCGCCATAGTTTTCTAAATACTACAGACTCTGCATTGATAATCAATGCTTGGAAGAAGCCACCAAAGAAAACTGTAACCGTTGATAATACAGCCCAAATAAGTGTCCAACCAAGGACGCGCCAAAATGCGTTACCAAAGCCTTGACCAATACTTGAATTTGGATCAAATACTGTAATAAAGTTTGTAAAGCCAACCCAATCAAAGAGTTTATCCATTGAACCATTACCCCCAATGGACGTGAATGCTAAAACAAACCCAAAGACAATTGGCATAATCGATATAAATGCTAAGACAAACATTGCAGGAGATAAAATGATATATTCAAATCCATTATCCCATACAGATTTAAAGTACGCTTTGGTATTCATTACATCTTTTTCTTTACGGCGTTGTTCAGATACTTTATAGGTATCTAGTGTTGCCCATATACCAAAGATGAAGAAGAATAACGATAAAATAACCATGATTAAACCATCAAGTAATAATAATGTTGATACGTGACCACGAATACTTACTTGACCTTCATAGGATATATGTCTCATACTAGAAGTTGCTGGTTCATTGGTACGACCGACCATGGCATCAACTAAACCTAAATGACTGTTTAAGTTAATTTGTTCTGCCTGACCAAGTGTTAATACTTCCCAGTAACCCTTAACAAACATACCCGCACGATCATAGAAGAAGTTATAATAATCAGCAAAGAATTGTGCTTTAAATTCAGGATGTAACTCCATATAAACACGTACCATCAATCGTACGTAATCTTGACCATTTGTTGGGTTAATCGTTTGTACTTGTACCATTGCACGTCTAAACAGTGTAGAAAATGCAGTTTGTTTATACTGAGCACGTACGCCATTGTGAATTAAACCTGGCTCATAATACTCATATAAAGTATCATTTAATTCAAATACAGGACCTAAAATGTTAGGTACAGCAGTTGGCGCAAAACCAGTTTCAATTTCTCTTAAACTAAATGTATCTGTGGATAATAATAAATAACGTAATTCGGTAGTATTCACAAATACTTCAACATAATATTGATTGGATTCAATATATAATTTACCGGTTTTTCTAAATAAAGTCATGCCCTCTATACTCTCTATAGTTTGAGGGTTGTCGATACGACTTAATACATTGGTTTCAAAGTATTCAGTTGTACGCACACCTGCTTGAGATTGATTAGAAACTGGTAAATAAAATTTATGATTGACTTGATCCCAATACATATTTGAATTTTCTTGTGTAATTAAACGTGTAGCATTCTGGCTATCAAAGTCCTCAGCACGTGTTTCATTTGATGTACCAAACTCAGTGTAGCGTAAAAAAGATGCTTCACTTAGGTCTCTTGCCATAAATTCAATAAAACGCTCTTCTGTAAAAAGTTTTGCTGTTGGATTTTGATTACCTGTAGCACCACCATAAAATCCACCAGTTGCTTTTTCTTCAACGCCTATTTCTTCTAAAAATGCTTCGAAAGATTCAATACGATTATTTTCATTATTGATAATTTGTCCATCATAAAATTGAAATAGCGATTTTTCATACCATTGACCGAGTGAATCACCCGGAATTTTATTTAACGCTATTTCATTTTCTGTGGTTTCTTCATAAAAATAATTAGAGGACGCTAGCTCTAATACAACAAATACTGCGAAGAAAACAAAGAAAAATAATGCTTTTAAATATTGCCTATTAAAGACTTGACCAATACCCCAGAAAAAAGCTGAGCATATGGTTTTTATAACACTCCATGCCTTCATTGTAACACCTCTTTATTTGTGGCTATAATGGAATGTAGGCGATAGGTTACCCCATCGCCTATACATTCTTGTTAAACTAATTTCTAATACTTAAGTTATTGTCCGCCTAAACCCGCTTGTGCACGGTAAGCATCTTCAGCAGCGATGACTGCATCAGCAATAACGGTAGCAGGATTATTCCAAACGGATATAATCATTGATTCACCTGGACCCCAGTAGTATTGAACTGCAGGAATCGTTGGCATTGGTATTGCACTTTCTAATTGCTCAGAAATTGCAGGTAAGTATGGATCTTCACTAAATCCATCTATGTTTGGTAATAATTCTTGTTTTAATGCTGGTAATTTATTTTTCATTTGTAACTGTAATTCCATTGCAACATCACTCATTAGGAATTCTAAGAATGCTGTAGCAGCTTCTTTATTTTCAGAATACTTATAAATTGCAGCCATTTGAGCACCTGCAAA
>JBAYTJ010000067.1:0-7536 GCA_041675665.1 Acholeplasma sp.
GGACAATCACTTATAAATAAAAAAATAACATGTAAATTGTCTTACATGTATATATTAGGAGAAGTAAAAAAATGGAATTTGGAAATTTTGGTGGACAATTTTTACCACCACACTTAATTGAGGCAATTAAAGAAGTAGAGGTTGCATATAATAAATACAAAGATGATCCTGAATTTATAGAAACATTTAAATTTTATTTAAATGCATATGCAAATCGACCATCAAATCTTTACTTTGCTCAAGGAATGACTAAAGCACTTGGTGGAGCAAAAATATATTTAAAAAGAGAGGATTTGAATCATACAGGTTCTCATAAAATTAATAATGTATTGGGTCAAGCTTTACTGGCAAAAAAGATGGGAAAAACTAAACTTATTGCAGAAACAGGGGCAGGACAACATGGTGTTGCAACAGCGACTGCGGCCGCTTTACTAGATATGGCATGCGAAATACATATGGGTGCCGTAGACATCGAAAAACAGGCGTTAAATGTCTATAAGATGGAACTTTTGGGTGCAAAGGTTGTGGCTGTAACAGATGGACTAATGACACTTAAAGAAGCTGTAGATAGTGCACTTATTAAATGGAGTAATGAACATGAAGAGACATTCTACTTAATTGGTTCTGCAGTGGGGCCACATCCGTATCCAGTGATGGTTAGAGATTTTCAAAAAGTCATAGGTATTGAAATCAAAGCACAAATTAAAGCACTTGAAAATAGATTACCAGACTATGTGCTTGCATGTGTGGGTGGTGGTTCAAATGCGATTGGAGCATTCTATGATTTCATTTCAGATCAGGCGGTCAAATTAATTGGTGTTGAGGCTTTAGGTAAAGGGATTGATACAAAACTTCATGCTGCAACGATGAGTCTTGGTCAAACAGGTGTTATTCATGGTATGCAAACAAAAGTCTTATTAGAACCAAATGGTGAGATTTCACCAGTGTACTCTATTTCTGCTGGACTAGATTATCCAGGTGTTGGACCTGAGCATGCATATTTAGAATCCATTGGACGTGTGCAATATGTAGGTGCAACGGATAATGAAGCCGTTGAAGCATTTGAGTTTCTCACACAGAGTGAAGGGATCATTCCAGCTATCGAGTCGTCACATGCTATAGCCTATGCAATGAAGCTTGCTAGAAAGTTAGATAGTGAACAAATTATTGTTGTTAACTTATCTGGGCGTGGTGATAAGGATGTTAAACATATTGCTAGATTTAAGGGTTTAGATATTGTTGATTGAAAGATAGTAAGAGGACTTCTTAAGTGGAGTCCTTTTTTTCTCATAAAAAAATGCGACTATTTAATAGTCGCATTTTAAAGTGTTTAATTAAGCACCGTGTAAGACGTCGAAGAAGTCTCCGTAAGATGCTGCGAATGATGCATTGTAAGCACGGTCATACATTGTAGTACCTGTACCATCAATACCATCAAAGTACGCATAGTTGAAGAATTGATTGAAGTTTGCATCTCTTAGGACTTGTAGTCTTGTGTTTTGAGTTGCATCAGATAAGTGTACGTTACCATCAAAGATATATAAGAATGCGATTTCTAGTTGTGCATATGATGATAAGTATTTAGTATCAGAGAAGATTACACCAAAGTATTTAGATACTGTGGTTTGAGTTGAAGTTGGTAATGTAATAATACCAGTTTCTTCTTTAGCTTCTTCAATGTAGATGTATAATTGTTCCCATGTAATGTCACTATTATCATTGTTGAAACCAACAACTTTAGTATCTTCAACATATGGATTATCTAATTTAGAAGTATATTCTTCTTTTTCTGAGTCCGTTACAGCTTCTAGGCGAGCTGATTGTGGGTGTACAAATGATTTAGCAACCACTAAGTGCCATCCGAATGATGTACGTACTGCAGCATTACCATCAGATTCAATTTTAGAGTCAGATTCGATAAATGCTGGTGAGTACATTGGTAACATAGCGTTTGCACGTTGTACCATTTCTTCACGGGTTGGTTCAACACCATTATCTAAAGCAGTTACTTCAGATTTAATATGCTGTGCCATGTTGATTGCGTATGTATAGAAGTCACTATCTTGATTACTTTCAGCACCTGGGAAGTTTGTCTCATTTGAGATTGTACCTAAGTCTTGGTAAAGTAATTTAATACCAGCTTTTCTGAACTTAACCCATACATCTTCACGGTTGAAGTTTAGGATGTATTCATCAATTTCAGCTTGAGTCGCATCTGGACCAGGATATGCAACAGTTGTTAATTCATAACGTGTAGCACTATTGTAAGCTGATACAACATTTTGAAGACCAGTTGTAATAGATGGTGCAAGTTTTGCACGTTTGTTAACTTCAACGATTAATTCTGAAATTAATAATTCTAGTTCATCACGTGTTGCTTGATCTAATTCATTTGGATCATCAGGTTGTCCATCACGGTCTAAATCGATTTGGAATAATAGGTGAGAAGCTTCAATCGCAACATCATTTGCTCTTAATGTATTTGCAAGTTCAGCAAATTTTGTATAGATATTGTTTTCTGCAGTATCACCATCAAAGTGAACTGTTAAATCTTCTTGGAATAATTGTCTTAATTCTTGTTGCACAAAGACCTTATCGATAGCATCTTGAGTTGCACTCATGCCATTGTTTGCCCATGCACCAAAGCCTACAAGTAAGAATTTTTCAATACCTAATGATGCTGGGAAGCCTGCTGATTCGTATTGATTTGCTAAGAACGGGTTCACATATTGAGTTTCAAATTGTGTTCTGAAGTCTTTCATATCTGCTTCAGTAATCTCATCAGCATAAGCATCTCTTAATTTTTCAATAAAGATAATATCTAATGCAGTTGATAAACCTAATGTTTCTTCGATGTATGCAAAGAAGTCATCAACTAATAATGCTTCACCATTAACTTCTAATAATGTGTCATTATTTTTAAAGCCTTCTGAACCGCTGTAATCAAATTGATTTGCGTATAGTTCACGAATGATTGGATCATAAATATTAATTTTAACGTCTTCATATTTTTCAGTTGCTTTGTTACCTACATAGGTAGCAGTTAATCTTTGTTCAATTAATTTTTCATAAGCATCTAATTTAAATGCCTGTGCAGCTTCATTGTCTAAGAATTTAACATCTTCAGCATCTGTTTCATCTAAGATATCATCATCATCTGCACGACCATCTTCAAATAAGAATAGAAGATATTGTCCACCAGCGATGTTTTGTACTTGACGTGAGTAAGGTTTAGCATAAGGTACATCGTCTTCATCAGTACCATTACCGCCATCATATAATACATCAGAGTCCATATTATAAATAGTGTTTCTTAAATCAGCAGCTGCTGCAAAGCGTGGATCTGAATATTCCATAGTAAAGGTTTCTACTAAATCTGCTACTGAAATTGTATTTGCTAATAAGTCTGCTGCATATGATGTATCGTTTAATTCATCATAAATCTCTAAGAATACTTGTAATACTTGATTATTACCCGGTGCATCATCTAAAAGTAGTTCTGCATCAGTAGTAGAGTTAATCACGTATTTACTATAGTATGTAGCAAAGTCAGCATTTCTATAGTCAACTGTTTTTAAGTTTAATGGATCTTGTTTTAAATCATCAACTAAGATATCTAAAGCTTTTTGGTGGTAACCTGCTTCACTCCATTCAGGGTGTAGTGAACCAGTCTGTAAAATATCGATTAAATCTTGGTCAGCAATGTTTGGGATTCTATACCATTCACCACGTGAGTTAGATTTGATAGCATGCTTACGTAAAGCAGTTTCATATTCTAATACAGATTCAAACTTAACAATTAGTGCCGAAGTGTCATAACGACCAGCAATATTATTCTTGTAGTAAGTAACTGCATGTGCTTCTGAGATATATGCTGATGATTCTTCATCATTGATATCACCATCTAAGTCTTCGCCTACTTCAGAACCTAATAAGTTCTTAGCATAGATTTTTCTTAAAACAGGCAATTTATATTGATCCATAAGTGCATCAATAATACTTGCATGTGCTGCCCAGTCAGCTTTGTTGACATAACCAAATACAAAAGGTGCATCTGCGTCAAATTCAACGGCTGAACCTCTTGAGATTACATCAGCTACAACTGCATCTAAGAAGTTTATTAAACTATCTTTATCAACACCTGGATTTGTGATAACAAATGAGTCGACAAAAGATAAAATTCTTTGTGCGAGCACATTGTCTGGTAAGTCAATTAGTTGCTCTGGTGTGATTGTTGCAGATGAGAAGAGTGCTGTATTGATTTCTTGTTCAAATGCTTTAACCTCAAAGTCTGATAGGTTTGCTGTGTCTAATGCCACGTCTGCAAATACTACCTCATCAATATAAGTGTTTAATCTATTAATTGAAGATGTTCTTAATTGATCATATAGTTCTTTTTCTGTTACTGTGTTATTACCTATTGTAATATAGGCATCGTCTCCTAATGAACCATATGGAACGTTACTTGTTTGTCCACACGCCACTAAGATGAGCGCGGAAACTGCCACCATTAAAAAAATAGCGATTTTCCTTGCTGAGAATATTGTTTTTAATTTATTCATAAATGCGTTTCACTCCTTAATTGTGTTGAAAAAATTACAGCACATATAATATAGCATTTTTTAGCACTTATTGCAACCACTTTTTACCTGTTTTGATATTTATATCATGCTAAAAATCGCATTAATCTATGCTACAATAGTAATAGGTGAAAAATAATGGAAGTATTTGTGTTAGCCTCTGGCTCTAAAGGAAATGTTACATATGTGAAAAATGAGGTCGTCTCATTCTTTATAGATGCAGGTATAAGTTACAGAAAAATTGTTCAAAAGATGAAAGCTTATGGTGAAGATGTTAACCATATTGAAACGCTTTTCTTAACACATGAACATTCTGACCATATATTTGGTCTTTTAGGCATGCTTAAAGCTGGGCATTTGAAACAAGTTTATTTAACACAAGGTACACTGGATGCATTAAAAGATGATGTTAAAAGCTTACTGCCTAAAACAATTATCATTAAACCAGATCAACCATTTATTTTTAAACAGTTTAACGTGTTACCTGTTTTACTATCACATGATGCAAACGAACCCGTGGGATTTAGATTTGATTGGAAAGATAAAAGTTTTGTCTGTCTAACTGATACAGGTTATGTGGATCAATCGTATTTAGAAGTCTTAAAAGACGCGGATTTATATTTGCTAGAGTCAAATTTTGACCCTAAGAAATTGTTAAATTCTAGACGTCCATTCGCACTAAAACAGCGTATTTTAGGTATACAAGGCCACTTATCGAATGAAGAGGCAGCTATTTTAATGAATAAACTCATACAAACAAAAAAGGCAAAATGGATTGTGGCACACATTAGTGAAGAATGTAACGATGCATTTGATATTGAAAAGGCTATTGTAGATCATTTTGATGACATTTTAAAAACAGAAGTTATTTATGCATCTCAAGTATCATTACCAGGTATTAAATTATGAAAGTTAAAGTTATTACAGTGGGTAAGATTAAAGATAAAGGTTTAATTCAATTAATTCAATATTATGCCAAACAATTAAAATCAGTTGAAATGATAGAAATTAATGATGAGGCAAGTATCACCGGTATGGAAAAAGAAGGTCAAAAAATATTATCCAAAACACCTAAAGATAGTTATGTTATTGCATTAGCGATAGAAGGTCAAATGATGGATAGTGTTGAGTTTGCAAATGCATTAGATCATGTTATGACCAATTTTGGTGCACATATCACATTTATTATTGGTGGTTCTTTTGGACTGAGTCAAAGTGTTAAGGATCAGGCTAATTTATTATTGTCTTTTTCTAAAATGACTTTTCCACATCAACTAATGAAGTTAATTTTAATTGAACAAATTTATAGAGCACAAGCAATTTTATCAAATCACCCCTATCATAAATGAGGGGTAATTTTTTTAAATTGTTTGTAGTATAATAGAAATATGTTAAAACATAATTATTAGAAGGAGATAGGAAATGGGCAATGAAATAAAAATGAGCCGTCAACAACGTAAAGAAGGTTTTGTTTCCGGTTTTAAGAGTTTCGTGATGCGCGGTAATGTGATTGACATGGCTGTCGGTGTCATCATTGGTGGGGCGTTTGGTAAGATTATTACGAGTTTAGTTAATGATATTATTTTACCACCAATTGGTGTTTTATTAGGTGGGGTTGAATTTAGAGATTTACAAGTACTCATTCACCAAAAACCAATTTTAGATGATGCTGGCTCGCAGGTTATCATTGATGGTATTGCACAGTTTAATAATGTGTATATTCGATACGGTAATCTAATTCAAATCATTTTAGAATTTATTATTATTGCTGCATCAATTTATTTGATGTTATATATATTTATTAAGCGTAAAGAAAATGAAATGAAGTTTATTACTGCGGAAAAAGCTAGACTAGAAAAATTAGAAGCTGAAAAAAATCCACCAGCACCAGCACCGAAATCTGAAGATATTCAGTTACTAATGGAAATAAGGGACCTGTTAAAGAAAAATGAAAAATAAATTTAAAGTGATTGTTTGTTCAAACTCCGCGATTGATTATTTAGATTATGATAAAAATATTGATATATTTAGAAGTATGATTCATTTTGGTAATGAATCATATAATGACTATGTAGATTTAGATGCTAAAACATTTTATGAACGTATTAAAAATGATCCAAATACGATTCCAAAGACAAGTTATGTTGCACCTGGATACATGCTTGAGACATTTGATAAGTTACATCAACAAGGTTATACCGATGTTTTGGTGATTGTTATTGCAAAACCTTTATCGGGCCTACATGATGCAATTATCCAATTATCTAAAGAATCTAAGATTCATGTACATGTTTATGATTCTAAGACATTAGCATACCCTGAAAGCTATATGGCAATAACTGCTCAAAAAATGTTTGATTTGGGATCTAATTTAAAAGAAGTTTTACAAGTTTTAAATCATATACGCGACAACAACAAAATGTATTTTGCTGTTGACACGTTACTCTATTTAGTTAAAAATGGCCGCTTATCTAAGTTAAGTGGTACACTCGGGTCTTTTTTAAAGATTAAGCCAGTGCTCACATTATCAAGTAGTGGTACAGTTGAGACAATTGAAAAAATTAGAACTTCTAAAAAAGCTTTAGAACGTATTGTTCAGTTATATTTAGAAGAGACTAAAGATAAAGATGTTATAACATTTATTTCACATGCGCACCATGATGAAGGTGTTGAATTAATCAAGCAAATGGTACATGAAATTTATCCGAATAGAACAATTATTTCTAGTTACCTAACGCCTGTTGTTGGCGCACACTGTGGACCAAAAGCGATTGCAATTGGCTATATCATTAAACAATAAAAATCAAAAAATATTGTAATGTTGATTGAATTGTGATAATATACTATCAACATAAGAAAGTTGGTCACATTATGTTTATAAATCAAGCTTATTACTACTTTTATCAAATGTAAAAGGACTTGCAAATAAAACGCATTCCTTTTTAAGATAGAAAAA
>JBAYTJ010000068.1:0-7246 GCA_041675665.1 Acholeplasma sp.
TAAAATGCAAGACTTGTTCCTTCTGGTAAACCACCAGTTTTAGGTATAAGTATGATATAGATATCATCAATTAAGAACTGATTGATTAAAGGTATAGTGATATACGCTTTTGGACCACTTACAAAGGTCATCAATTCTAATTGATTTTCCTGTGCATCCATAAATCTAATATCATAATATCTACTGTCATATTCTGCATAAAAGAGGCGATTATTTTCTAAGTCTTTGATATGTACTTTATAGATAGTTACTTGACTATTCTCCGCTATATTATGCATTATACCGGGTTGGAGAATCTGTGCCTGCTTTTTAATGAATTCTAATTGATGGTTTAATGATTGATTGTTAAACACTTCAATTGCATCACTCATCCAACTAAACTTACCTTGGCTTGCTGTGCTTGAATTTACATTATACATAATACTATTGATAAATATATTTGGGTTGTATGTTTTTAAAGTAATATATGTATCAGATTCCATTTGTGTCCTAAAACTATAATTTTCATAGCTTGCTGTTTTAATCGTAAATTGATTATTTAAAGATTCATATTTTGGTCCTATAAAAAACTGAATGTCTTCATCTTTTCTGTACCTAATAGTGATTGTATATAAATTATATGGTGTGAATGTATGGCTTTGAATACTCATACCATGATATGTTTTTGTTTCATCACTACTTTCAACAACAACTGTTAAATCATCAATTTTATCCACATTAACAAATCTAAATTCAAGGGTGCCATGATTGATAAAAGTTGCTTGATATTTTGCATAACCTAACTCATCTGTTGTTAATGATATCAATTGATCCGGATAATAATAAGTTTCTAATATAACCGGTGTAGAAGGCATAAAATAGGTTAATCTGCTAGATGCTTTCGAGTTGTTATAAAACATAGAATTTGATACTGCAACCACATAAATTTGGTTTTCACCATACGTATACGGCTCAAACTCGTAAAATGTACCTGTAGTCTCAATAGTCTCATCACCTATAATAACTTGATAATAGTCAGCATGTTTAATAGGTTCCCAACTTATTAAACCATCTTCAAGTTCTATGATTGGCGTCATTAGATTCGTACTTGATCCTAGTATATAGGAAATTCCTATAAATATTATAAAGATTCCTAAAAGTGTATATATAGAAGTCATCACATATCGCCTGAGGTTAGGGTTTTTCTTCAATGTTAAAGAGGCTGCAATTTCAAGTGCATATGTTTTTGTTTGAAGCATTTGGGCAGGTATCTCTACACTATTTTCTTGTAGACTATAAAATATCTCAAATAAATCATCAATCGACTTTTTGTACCCATCATCATTAACCACGTTGATTTTCAATGTCTTTTTAATAGTTCTATAAGTGTATAAGTATACACCTTCTAGTTTTCTTTCCATCATTAATCTCCTAATAATTTTTCTGCAATCTCTTTAAAGATTTGCCATGATTTCTTTATACGTTCTTTTTCTTCTGTTCCTTGTGGTGTAATGGCATACATCTTAATCCTTGGTCCACTTGGATTATAAATTTGTTTAGATATAACAAAACCCTCTTTTTCCATGCGTAACATTAAAGGATACATAGTCCCTTCTGATATTTCTAGTGTCGATGTATCTTTTAAGTGATGAATGATTTCTGAACTTGATAGGGATTCTTTTGATAATACTTCTAATATAAAGCCTTCGATAAACCCTTTGATCATTTGAGTCTTTTGCATATCTCTCAGTTCCTTGTTATACAATATACTAACATTATATTTAAATTATTCTACGATGTCAAGTCTTTTTGTAAGCTATTTTATACAAACTAGAATTGAACCTATTTACTTTATATTTGATATAATTAATTAGGTGATATAAATGAACAATCAAACTAAAAAAAGAGCAATCATTACCATTTCAATAACTATTGGCATTATTGGCGTGTTTGTTATCCTTTATTTTGTGTTGGGTTTAAATAGATATTTTGCCGATACAGCATTTATTAAAGAACGTATCGAAAGTTATGGTAATTTTGGTAAGTTCATCTATGTATTGATTAACTTCTTACAAACAACCATCATACCGGTTACAAATATTCCCACCATATTTGCAGGTACATACATTTATGGTCCACTAGAAGCTTCAAATCTAGCCATTATCGGCGTATTAGCAGGTAGCGTCATAAGTTTTTATATTGGTCGTATTTTCGGGACAAAACTACTTGTTTGGATTTTGGGTGAACCCGGGCTCAATCGGTACCTAGAAATGATGAGGGGTAGAGAAAAAGTTGTTTTCTTCTTAACGATGCTGTTACCTGGATTTCCAGATGATATCATTTGTATGATTGCAGGTGTTACGCCTATGCGCCTACGCTTTTTTTCAGTAACACTTTTAATTACAAGAACCATTCCAATTTATTTAACAGCATACGGTGCAAGCCTCATACCATTAAATACAGTTTGGGGTTGGATCATTTGGATATCAATATATGTTATCATTTTCTATATTGGCCAAAAAATATTAAGGAACTGGGATTACATACTCACTAAGTTTAAAAAGAATAAAGACGAAGAATAATGTTCTTCGTCCTTTTTTTATGTAATTATGTCATCTACCGGTAAATGAATAATATCTACAACATCTTCCAAACTTAGTTTAATACCATTATCTAACAATAAATATTTAAAATTACGATCGGCCCTTTTAACGTGACCATAAACATTTTTAATATATCCATCAAAATAGTAATAAATTTGAATCTCAATATTATTATCTATTGCTTCTTTGAGTTTAGTATCCAGTAAGTTTAGTTGGTCTTCTAAAAGGATTGGTCTATCTTTTTTTCCCTTTTCATACTTATAAGCTTCAATGGTTTCATGAAACCCATTTAAAGCATCAAATGGTGCCCACTTCATAATACCTCTATCTTTATACATTGTGGCCACCAATTTGTTTGTTTCTCATTTTAGCGGTTGCATGTTCTTGTTCAGAAGACGAACGAATTACTGAGTTTTTACCAAATTTCATTTTGATGCTATCCATTGTCGCATGCAGTTTATATTCTCTATCAAGTGCGCTTGCATCTTCAAATAATGAATACTGATATACTTTACTATCATCTAACTTAGATAAATGTATACCAACCGTTCGAATTGGATAACCTTCATAATACATATCAAATAAATCTAGGCAAGTTTGATAAATTTGTCTTTCAGAAGCTGTTGGCTGTTCAAGCGTTACTTGTCTAGAAAACCCTCCACCACAACTTTTAGTATACCCAATTGACAAACTAACTGTCTGACATCTTTTTCTAGCAAGCCTTAAGCGTCTAGTGACATCATCAACCATTTCTAATATAATGGTTAAAATTTCATGCTCATTATAATCTCTAAAAAGCACTTGACCAGAGCCAAAAGACTTCGGTTTAGAACGCAGCTTACTCTTATCTTTAATGGCACTTAAATCAATACCATGTGTGTGATACCACAACTCTTCTCCAAGCACGCCAAACATGCGTTTAAGCTTATTTTTATCGTATGCTGCAATATCACCAATCGTATAGATACCCAACTTGTTTAGATGTGCTTCCATTCTGTGTCCAATACCCCACATTTTAGAAAGTGGCATTACAGGCCATAGGTGCGCTTCCAAATCATCATATGTCCATTGAGCAATATTGTTTGGGCGTTTTTTCGCTTCAATATCCATACTTAGTTTAGCCATCAGCATATTTGGACCAATCCCGCAGGTAGCTGTTAGGCCCAATTTATGATGTACTTGATTTAAGATGTCTGCTGCTAATTCTATGTCTGTTTTTTTATAATACTTCAAATAGTGTGTAACATCTAAAAACGCTTCATCAATCGAGTATACATACAAATCATCTTCACTAATAAAGTCTAAATACACACCAATGACTGCTGCTGAGTATTCTAAGTATGTTTGCATCTGAGGCTTTGCATATATAATATTCAAGTCTTGAGGTAATTCAAAAATTCGACAACGTGATGGTACACCAAGTTGTTTTAAGTACGGTGACACCGCTAAAACAATTGAGCCACCACCTCTAGACTTATCTGCAACGACCAGTGGTGTTTTAAATGGATCAAGTCCTCTAAAAACACATTCAACCGATGCATAAAAACTTTTAAGATCAATACATAAGATATTCCTATTGAGTTGATATATTTTAAGGTCTTCCATGACTTTACTCCTCTCTGGTTTCTTCATTATATACAACCCAAATGATGAAAGCAAGATGAAAATACAAAGCATTTTTGATACAAAAAAATCACCTAAGTAGATAACTGCTTGGTGATGATATTTTTGTGTCATTAGATGACTTTTCATTTTCTTTTATAAATATTTAACCAATGATTATTAGACTTTATAAATGACTACTAAGCCCTAAATCAGACTTTTAGACACACTTTAAATCTGCAGAAAAATATGCAACTTAAGGTCTTAATCAGGCGGTTTCATATAATTTTTACACTATAGATGATCCGCTATAAACTGTGCTACATCAGAATCTATTTCATATCTTGTGCCACCTTTTAATACCTTAAGATTTGTGCGTATTGATAAATTCATTTAGTGATTCTACACTTGGTATATTTTCCATACCACCAAGCTTGGTGGTTGATAGTGCTGCATATGCATTTGAATTTTTTAGAATATCATAACTATTATATTGATTCAGTACTAAATTATTTTCACTGAGCTGTTTTAAAAATGCACCCATAAATGCATCTCCAGCACCTGTTGTGTCAATACTATCAACACTAAAGCCTTGATGTTTAATTACTGCATCAATATCTTTAAAGTATAAGGCAGCACCTTTTTTACCCTTGGTAACAATCACGACCTTAACAAACCCCACAAACAACGACTTAATCGCAATCTCTTCATGATCAAAACCAGTTAGAAATGACAACTCCTCACTAGATACCTTAACAATATCAGCTAAGTGTAAAAATTCATAAACTCTATTTAATAATTTCTTATGGTCATGCCACAAACTTAGGCGAATATTAGGATCAAAGCTCACCAAACCGTTGTGCCTTCTAGTCAATTCAATCGCCCTTAAATGTGCATCTTTAATTGGTTGATCGGCTAATGAAACCGAACAAAAATGTAAAATGTTTCTATCAAAAATATGTTTAGGTACCATTGATGCTTCATACAACTCATCTGCACCAGGATTTCTGTAAAATATAAAATCTCTTTCACCCTTAGCCGTTAGACTAACAAAAGCGAGTGAAGTTGGCCTTCTAGATGTTTGATGGATATACTTTGTCTCCACCCCAAAATATTTTAATTTATCAATTAAGTAGTCACCAAAACTATCATGCCCTACTTGTCCTAAAAAGATTGAAGACCCTCCTAGTTTTGCGACAACCGCTGCAACATTTGCAGGTGCACCACCAGCATGTTTAACAAAACTATTAACTGCTTTTAAGTCCACATCTTTTTCATTTGGTATAAAATCGATTAAAGCTTCTCCTATTGTTATAACTTGCATAGACACCTCCATATATATCTATTTTAACATTATGTACTTAATCTATCTATAAAACCATGAAAATATTTTGTATGCAGTATGATTATTATTTTAAAAATGAATGTTAAAGACAAATTATAAAATAAAATTAACACCCTAATTAGTAATCTAGATATCAAAAAAGACGCATTTTTTTGCGTCTAATTTATATATAGAAAGATATTCAAATACCACTACTTATTTATATGTTTTAAATATTCTTTAATACAAATTTGATTTTATGTATCAATATATGAAAATCTCGTTTTCTATTTAAAAAATGTGAATTCATTACTTTCGACAAGATCAAATACGATAGATTGATCAAAGTGATGCGATTTATTAATTAAGAATATATACGAGTCATTATAAAAAACATAGTATGGGAAATCATCATCATGATATATTGCATAGAATATTCGATAGTATGCATGTACAATCGGAATATAATCCTTAAAATCTGTATATACCTGATTAATTACATAACTATAATAGCCATTGGATTCAATACCATCAATAAATGGTCTTGACCTGAAGTTTCCAGTATACTCAGGTTCATAACCATCCGGGAAGAATAATACTTGCCATTTATCATCAACTAATCTTAGATCTGCATAGTACCATGCATTCCTTGAAACATCCCATCTTGTATATATATTATAATTTGTCTCATCAAAGTATGACCAAAATGGTGCAA
This sequence comes from Acholeplasma sp., assembly GCA_041675665.1. Taxonomy (GTDB): domain Bacteria; phylum Bacillota_I; class Bacilli_A; order Acholeplasmatales; family Acholeplasmataceae; genus Acholeplasma. Next base: position 6,224 of record JBAYTJ010000068.1, read on the forward strand.
TGAGTGAATAATCACCAGTTCTACCTGGTCTTTCATAGGTTATAGTTTTTCCGAAGAATGGATCTATTAAAGCATTTTCATTTTCATTTGAACTTGGATTATTTATAGGATCATTAAAACTAAAATGAAAGCCCATAGATTCATAATCAACATCTTGACTAAGTGTTTGATACAAATCATAAAGTGTTTGTTCCTGCCATAATGCATATATGGTTATATCTTGGGTAACCATATCTGATTCGAAATCAAATATAGTATTTAACTCAGAGTCTTTATACCATCTAACAAAGACATAACCATCTTTACTTGGATCATTTGGTTTATCTAACAGTGCGTCTTCTTTAGTAGTAACATCATTAATTGTTGTGCCACCATTTGTTTCAAATGAAACTGTATAATATATAATTTCACGCCATTTAGCATGTAACGTTATATGAGATGTTATCTGAGTTGTAAAATTAAATGGTTCTGAACTATTTTCAGTATACCAGTACATAAAGACATAGGAATCTTTTTCTGGATCATTTGGTTGATCTACCAAAGTTTCTTCTTTAGCAGTAACATCATTAATTGTTGTACCACCATTTGTTTCAAATGAAACTGTATAATATATAACTTCACGCCATTTAGCATGTAACGTTATATGAGATGTTATCTGAGTTGTAAAATCAAATGGTTCTGAACTATTTTCGGTATACCAGTACATAAAAACATATTCAGCTTTTATTGGATCACTTGGTTTTTTAATGGTTTCATTTTCCAAAACAGATTGTGGTAAAACACTACTACCACCATCAACATCAAAAACAACATCATATGCCTTAGGTTCATCAACTGTACAACCTGTTATAAGTAAGACGAGTAATACTAGAATAAATACTTTTTTCATGCAACTTCACTCCATTTCAAAATATGTCTCACTATCATTTGAAGAATGTTAAGTCATCACTTGCTACAAGGTCAAACAATATTGACTGATCAAAATGATGCGATTTATTGATTAAATACATATATGTGTCATTA
>JBAYTJ010000069.1:0-7137 GCA_041675665.1 Acholeplasma sp.
GGTCCAATGCCAGAGCTATTAGCAATCGCTGAATTCGTTGTAAAACTTACAGCAATCTGTCCTAAAACTGGAACACCTGCAACCCGTACACAACGCATCATTAATGGTAAACCTGCACACATAAATGATCCATTAATTGTCGTTGGTGCTAAAGACTCATATGAACCAAGATCAAGACATGCACATGAAGTACCTGGAAAATATGATAAAAAATAGTCAGCTTTACTTCATGAATAAAGCTTTAAAGGAAGCAAAAAAAGCTTTTGATAAAGATGAAGTACCGGTTGGAGCAGTGGTTGTCCTTAACGGGAAAATTATTGCACGCGCACATAATTTGCGTGAAAGTAAACAATCTATACACGCGCATGCTGAATTTATAGCTATGGAGAAAGCAACCAAAAAAGTAGGTAGTTGGAGATTGGAAAACGCTGATGTTTATGTCACGCTAGAGCCTTGTCCAATGTGTGCAGGCGCAATGATTCAAGCGCGTATAAGAAACCTATATTATGGCACAAAAGACCCTAAGACGGGTGCCGTTGAAAGTGTAATAAAATTGCTTGATAATCCCTTTAATCACAAAATTAGTTATGAAAGTGGATTACTTAGTGATGAAGCAGCAACCCTGTTAAAGACATTCTTTAAAAACAAAAGATGAAATAATGTAAACATCCCTATAGGGTATTCTCATTCAATATTAAGGATCGAACCTGGTCAGGCCTTGATTGGAGCAGCCATAAGACACCTGATATGTGGATGAGGATACCCTATGGGGATGTTTTATTAAAACATATAGCGATATGATATAATTAAAACATGACAAAAAACTTATTAAAATTTGGAGGACTCAAAGTATGAAAATGTTACCAAAAGATTATGCCAAGGCAGTTGGCACACCGTTTAGAACGGAAAAGTATAAAGATGCAATTTTAGAGATGTATTATTTAAATGATCGCCCTGATTTCCACAAGTTTGCCGGACGTGGTAGATTCTCAATTTGGACATCAGATGGTGTAAACTATCGTTTATTTGTAGAAAAAGGTTACTATGAAGCAGTAACTGATTTATATGATAATGAAGTGAATGAAATTTGGTTAGATTTTACCAATTCAATTTATGCGGCACAACGTAAAATGTCACGTACATATATGATGGTATCAATGATTGTATTATTAGTTGTTCTAGGGGCATCTATGTTACTACAACAATTCTTACCTGAACAAGCAGATAATGTATTCTTAGCAGCAATGGTTGTTTTATTTATTGGATTATTTGTATCATCAAATAGACAACAAAAGAAGTTAAGAGCATTAGTTGGTGAAGAAAATAAAAAAGCGACACAATTAATCAAAGACACATTAGGGGAAGCAAAGTTCCAAGGTATTTTAGATGGTCAAGAAAAGTATTACGAAACATACTTCAAATCAGATGATGATGTAGCTGAAAGTACCGAATCTGTTGAGGACACCTTAGAAATTGAAGAACCACAACAAGACACAGAAGATACACCTGATAAGGAGTAATTCAATGTTAGATATAAATAAATTATCCGTTGACACTATACGATTTTTAGGTGTTGATGCAGTCAATAAAGCTAATAGTGGACATCCAGGAATTGTTATTGGTGCCGCACCAATGACCCATATGTTATTTACAAAACACTTAAATATTTATCCAAAAATGAATACTTGGATAAATCGCGACAGGTTTATTTTATCTGCAGGGCATGGTTCAATGCTACTTTATGCATTAAACCATTTATCAGGCTACAAAATATCTATTGAAGATTTAAAGAATTTTAGAAACTACCCAGGTAACACAGCAGGTCATCCAGAATATGGACATACCGATGGTGTTGAAACAACATCTGGACCACTTGGTCAAGGTATTTCTAATGCAGTTGGTATGGCGATTGCTGAAACTCATTTAGCAGCACGTTTTAATGAAGCGGATTTTAGTTTAGTAGATCACTTTACTTATGTTTTAGTCGGTGATGGTGACCTTCAAGAAGGGGTTGCTTTAGAAGCAATTTCACTTGCAGGACATCTAGGGTTGGGTAAGTTAATTGTTTTATTTGACTCTAATGATATTCAACTAGATGGCGAAACAAAACTCGCTGTATCCGAAGACATTAAAAAGAAATTTGAAGCTCAAAATTGGCATTATACTAAAGTAGATGATGGGGATGACTTAAATGCAGTTAATCGTGCGATTTCACGTGCCAAAAAAGTAACAAATAAACCAACAATTATTGAAGTTAAGACAATTATTGGTAAAGGCACAACGCTTGCGGGTACATCTAAAGTACATGGTGCACCAATAGGTGCAGAAGAACGTGCTTTATTAGCTGAGAAATTAGACTATAAATATGAACCTTTTGTCGTAGATGAAGCAGTTTACAAGCATTATAAAGCAAAAGTATTTAACCGCGGCAAACGTGCATATAATAAATGGTTTAAAATGTTGAAAGCATATAAACAAGCATACCCAGATAAGTTTGAAATGTTCAAACAATTTTTAGATGGTCATGTAAATATTGATTTAAGTAGTCTAGAATTTAAACCAGGTTCAAAAGAAGCAACAAGAAATGTATTAGGTAAAGCATTAAACTTAGCAAGTGCACAAAATCTTAATATTATTGGTGGTTCTGCTGACTTAACATCATCAACAAAGGCCAAAGGTAGTGATGGTCACTTTGATAGTCATCATCCACTTTCGAGAAATATTAATTTTGGTGTTAGAGAACATGCAATGGGTGCGGTTGTTAATGGTATCACATTACATGGTGGCCTAAAAGCATTTAGTGGTGCATTCTTTGTCTTTTCAGACTATATGAAACCACCAATTCGTTTAGCGTCCATGATGAAAATACCGAGTGTGTTTATTTTCTCTCATGATTCGGTTGCAGTTGGAGAAGATGGACCGACACATGAGCCAGTTGAGCAATTAATTGGTTTACGTAGTATTCCTGATTTAAACGTCATTAGACCAGCAGATGCAAATGAAACAAAAGCAGCACTTGAGATTGCTTTTGAATCTAAAGATACAGCAACTGCAATTATTACAACAAGACAAAGCGTACTCAATTTAGAACATACCAATAAAGCGGGTGTCTTAAAGGGTGCATATATTATTAGTAAAGAAACACACAGATTAGATGGTATTTTATTGGCATCTGGTTCTGAAGTTGGTCTTGCTTATGAAGCAAAACAATTACTTAAAGAAAAAGGTTTAGACATACGAGTTGTATCTATGCCGTCTCATCATGCATTTTTATTGCAAAATGAAGACTACCAAAGTAAAATACTTCCTGCAAATGTTAAGACACTTGCAATTGAGATGGGTTCAAGCTATTCATGGCACCGTTTCACACCGCATGTTTACGCCATTGATACATTTGGTGTATCAGCAAATTTAAATGTTGTGCTTGATCATTTTGGATTTAGAAAAGAAAATATTGCTGAAGCATTTTTAAAGATTAAGTAAGAAATAAAGGAAAAGATTATATATGATATATGATGGCATTATCGTAGGGGCTGGACACGCTGGTGTTGAAGCAGCGCTTGCAATGGCAAAAATGAAACTGAATACATTATTAATTACAGGTGACTTATCAAAGGTCGCTACTTTGCCATGTAATCCATCTATAGGTGGACCTGCAAAAGGTATTGTCGTTAGAGAAATTGATGCATTAGGTGGTCAAATGGCAAAGTCAGCAGACTTAAGCCAAATCCAAATGAAGATGTTAAACCCTTCAAAAGGACCAGCTGTTCGTGCATTACGGGCTCAAATTGATAAATTAAAATATCCAAAAGTTATGTTGGATGTTTTAAAAAACACACCAAATCTTACATTACTTGAAAGTTTTGTAGATACTCTGATTGTCGATACTAACACAGTCAAGGGTGTGTATTTAGAAGATGGCACAGAAATATACGGGCAAACGGTGATTATTACAACCGGTACATATTTAGGATCTCAAATATTGATTGGTCATGAAAAGACATCAAGTGGTCCAAACGGTGAACGTACAACCAAGGGTATTTCAAATCAACTTAGAAGTTTAGGATTTGAAATGTTACGCCTAAAAACAGGGACACCACCAAGAATCGCTAAAGACTCAATTGATTATTCAAAAACTGTACCACAACCGGGTGATGGTATTTTCCAAACATTCTCACATGATTCACAAATAACTGAATTAGGACATCAAGAAGATAGTTATCTAATACATACATCACCAGACACCAAAGAAATAATTTTTTTAAACTTAGATCAATCCGCTATGTATGGTGGTGTTGCTGAAGGTGTTGGACCGAGGTACTGTCCTTCAATTGAAGATAAATTTGTACGATTTAAAGATAAAGATAGACATCAGATATTTATCGAACCAGAGTCTATGGATTTAAATGAAATGTATATTCAAGGGTTTTCAACATCTATGCCAAGAGATGTTCAAGAAAAAATGATTAAATCACTGCCTGGTATGGAAAATGCACGTATTGTGCGTTATGCATATGCCATAGAGTATGATGCAATCAATCCAAGACAGCTATATCAATCACTTGAAACAAAAGTAATTCATAATTTATTTTGTGCAGGTCAAATTAATGGTACATCAGGTTATGAAGAGGCTGCGGGGCAAGGTTTAATGGCTGGTATTAATGCAGGCTTAAAAGTCAGAGGTAAAAGTCCACTTGTCTTAAAAAGAGATGAAGCATATATAGGTGTTTTAATTGATGACCTTATTACAAAAGGTACAAGCGAACCATATAGATTATTAACTTCACGTGCTGAGCACCGTTTATTATTAAGAAATGATAACGCGGATATGCGATTACGTGACTATGGCTATGAAATAGGTTTGGTCGATGATATAGCCTATCAAAAGTTTTTAGGTAGAAAAGCTGCATTAAAAGATTTGATTGAACGTGCTAGAAATGAGCGGATCAATCCAACAGATGAAAATCTTGAATACTTAAAATCTGTAGATTCAAGTCCGATATATGAAGGCGTTACAGTCTTTAAGTTACTTGAACGTCCAGAACTTAAAATAGATACATTAAAATATTTTTTACCATCTGATTATAGCCATGAAATATATGAACAACTAGAGATCTATATTAAATATGATGGTTATATTCAAAAAGCAAGACGTGAAGCAGATAAACTATTACGTTATGATGCCAGATATATTCCAAATGATATAGATTATAATAGCATTCATAATATATCTGCAGAAGCAAAAGAAAAATTAAGTAAAATTAAACCAGAAACACTTGGTCAGGCATCTAGAATTCTTGGTGTAGGGCCAACAGATGTATCTATGTTGCTGGTTCATTTAGAGTCTAAATATGCTTAATACATTAATTTATCAAACATTAGGCATTAAATTAACTGAGGCACAACTCAGTCAATTTGATGCCTATTATAACTTATTAGTAGCGTTTAATAAGCATACAAACTTAACACGTATTGTTTCTAGACACGATGCAGATGTTAAACACTTTTTAGATTCAATGCTACTTTGTCGATTAACTGACTTCAACAATGTAGTTCGTGTGTGTGATATGGGTGCTGGTGCAGGGTTTCCATCAATACCACTTTTGATTTTATTTCCAAAAATCAAGGTTACAATTGTTGAATCACAAATCAAGCGCGTTAATTTTCTTAAACAATTAAAAGCACTGTTAAATCTTTCTTTTGAGATTGTTCATGAACGCGCAGAAGTGTTTTCATCAGAGCATATTGAAACGTTTGATTTGGTTATGGCGCGTGCACTAGGTGAACTTCGATTGATATTGGAGTTTGGTGTGCCAATGCTTAAAACAGGCGGGTACTTTATTGCTCCAAAGGGTAGTAAATATGAAAATGAACTTCAAGATGCAAAAGAAGCAATTAAAGTATTGAATGTGAAACTTGTTAAAACTGACATATTTGAATTACCCGAATCAAATGGATTTAGATCAAATTTATTATTTAAAAAGGAAAAACATACAACTGGTTTTCCAAGACCGTTTGCACTTATCAAGAAAAAACCATTATAAGGAATGATTGTTATGAGTAAGTATACAATTGGACAAATTGTTAAAACAAAAAAACAACATGTCTGTGGCTCCAAGGAATGGATTGTTTTAAGGGTCGGCGTCGATATGAAGTTAGAATGTAAGGGTTGTGGCAGACAAATTATGATGTTGCAATTCGAGTTAGATAAACGTTTAATCAAATAAGTGTATTTATTTACATATAATAATGGCTTTACTGTCAATCAAATGGCCAAAAAACCAGAAAAAAGACACAAAATATATTTTTAGCAATTTTTTGTTTGACTTATGATTTAAAATATCGTATCATGGTATTTGGCTTTTTGAGGAAATTGTATATTTAAACCGTGTATATATATAAATATATATGAAAAAATATGTAATCTTTATAATAAATGCTAAAAGATATAAAAATGGTTGCATTTTATAATGTCTTACGATAGAATATTAAAGCAATCAAAAATACGGAGGGGTAGCGAAGTGGCTAAACGCGGCAGACTGTAAATCTGTTCCTAACGGTTCGGCAGTTCGAATCTGTCCCCCTCCACCATTCTTAATTTAAGTTTATAATGGCCTTGTGCATTTGATTAAAAAAGTTGTTGACAAGGTTATTTTATAATGATAGAATGATTAAGCGCTCAAACGAAGAGACGCAAAAATGAGTCTTTGAAAACTGAATGATGATGAACAAGAGAAAACAAAAAAAGAGCTAAATTTCAAACAAAACATTATATGGAGAGTTTGATCCTGGCTCAGGATGAACGCTGGCGGCGTGCCTAATACATGCAAGTCGAACGAAGCACTTCGGTGCTTAGTGGCGAACGGGTGAGTAACACGTAGATAACCTACCTTTAACTCGAGGATAACTCCGGGAAACTGGAGCTAATACTGGATAGGATGTGCGCATGAAAAAAACACATTTAAAGATTAATCGGTTTAAGAGGGGTCTGCGGCGCATTAGTTAGTTGGTGGGGTAAGAGCCTACCAAGACAATGATGCGTAGCCGGACTGAGAGGTCTACCGGCCACATTGGGACTGAGAACGGCCCAAACTCCTACGGGAGGCAGCAGTAGGGAATTTTCGGCAATGGGGGGAA
>JBAYTJ010000070.1:0-7109 GCA_041675665.1 Acholeplasma sp.
ATTGCATCTTGGGATTTAGAATATGATGAGCTTGCAGATTATGCACAAAACGCGATTGAACTAGCAGAAAAACGTGGTGGTGATCAAGCTGTTGTCAACATTCAAAATCAAAAGATTGCATATTTTGGTGCAAAACTAGAATCAATTGCAAGATCTAGTCGTACCAATGCCCGGTTAGCAGCACAAATGCTACAAGAAACACTAGATAAAGCAGACCAAGTTTATATCATGGGACATGATCAAACAGATTTAGACTCATTTGGTGCAATGATTGCTGCATTAAAGATGGCACTCACAACACCGGATATTGCTGCCTACTTAATTGTTGATCCCGAAAAATTAGACCCAACTACAACCGATGTATATCAATATTTAGTATCTAATAATCATGCGATAACGAAGCATGTTATGAGTACACAAGATGCCCTTAAAAGAAAAACAAAGGATACGTTACTATTAATACTCGATACGCAAAACCCTCAAATAGTACATAGTAAAGAACTATTAGAATTGAAATTGAAAACCGGAGTTATTGACCATCACCGTGGTAATGAGACATCTATTGCTGGTGACTTTAATTTTGTTGATCCAGGTGCATCATCAACAGTTGAGTTGATGATGGAACTGTTTAGTTTTTTTCCAAGAGAAATAGAATTAGATGCGTCTGAATCCAGTATTATGTATGGTGGTATTATTTTAGATACCAATACATTTACATATAGAACCAATGCCAGAACATTTGAAGTTGCATCAAAACTTAAAGATTATGGTGCGGATACCATGATGGTTAAAACCTGGCTAAGAAACGATTTAGACCGTATTATTAAACAAAATGAATTATTAAGTAAGGTTGAAATCTATTTAGACCGATTTGCAATCGTAAAAACGGAAGATGTTTTTAATGATCGTACATTTATTGCACAAGTCTCTGAGTCTTTATTAGATATCAAGGGTGTGGATGCATCATTTACAATTGTAAATTTCCAAGATCATATAGTCGGTATATCAGCAAGAAGTTATGGTGCAGTTAATGTACAGTTATTAATGGAAGAAATGGGTGGTGGTGGACATTTAAGTTCTGCAGCTACTCAAATTAAAGATGTAAGTGTCAATGATGCATACTTACAACTAAGACATATATTAGAATTAGAATATGGAGGAGACAATACACCTATGAAAGTTATATTATTAGAAGATGTTAAAGGCAAAGGTAAAAAAGACCAAATCATTGAACTGGCTGGTGGTTATGCGAACTATTTAATATCAAACAAACTAGCGGTATTCGCAAACGAAGATAACATTAAAAAGTTAGAGTCAAAAAAAGAAGCAGAACGTATTGATGCTGCCAAATATTTAGAGTTGATGAAGAAATTAGCTGCTGAAATAGACGGTAAATCAATTACTTTATCAATTAATATTGGTGCGGATGGTAAACGTTTTGGTTCAATTACAAGTAAACAAATCGTTGAAGCATTCCAAGAAAAACATGGTGTGACGATTGATAAGAAAAAGTTAGAACTTGCAAATGATATCGGATCTGCAGGTATTTATCCTGTAATTGTGAGTTTAGACAAAGGTGTAAAAGCGACTTTTGAAGTCAATATTATCGAAAGAAGAGATTAATTATATGGCGAACAAAATTCCAAATGCAGTGGATGCTGAAAAATCTGTATTGGGTGCTATTTTATTAGATAGTCAAACAGCACCGAATATTTTTGATGAAATTGCAGAAAGTGATTTCTATTTAAGTGCGCATGCAACAATCTTTAGAGCCATGAAAGATTTATATAATGATCGTAAATCAATTGACTATACCTCTTTAAAATCTATTTTAGAGCATAAATCCCAATTGGAAACAATTGGTGGGTTATCTTATATTTTAGAGTTATCAGAATATACAGTTTCTGTTGATCACATTGATACATATATCGAAATTGTTAAAGATTTATCCTTAAAACGTGATGTCATAAAAGTTACTCAAGAACTTGCTGCACAAGGTTTAACATCAGACATTAATTCTGCTGCATATTTGGATAAAGTTGAAGGCGCAATTTTAAGTTTATCTCAACGTCGTAAAGTGGGTGCTTTTAAGATGATTGATGCTATTGTTGGTGAAGTGACAGATAAATTACACCATCTTCAAAATCATAAAGGTGAAGTGACCGGATTGAAAACGGGTTATGCAACACTAGATACATACACCAATGGCCTACAACCAGAAGAACTTATTATATTGGCTGCTAGACCTGCAGTTGGTAAGTCGGCGTTTGCGATGAATATTGCTTTAAATGCTGCAAAATTTAATAAAGGCGGTAAAGCTGGGGTTGCTATATTCTCACTTGAAATGAGTAACGAACAACTTGTTACACGTATGATAGCCAGTATGTCGCATATTGAAAATAATAAATTGCGTGTTGGTTCCCTAACGCCACAAGAATGGCGTAATTATGAAAATATGACAGGTATTTTAAATGACTATAATATATATTTTGATGATTCATCTTCATCAAATATTAATGATATTAGAGCCAAATGTAGACGCCTTGCACAAGAAGATAAATTAGATTTTGTTGTCATTGATTATTTACAACTGATTCATGCAGAAGGTAATAACCGTCAAGAAGAAGTTTCTAAGATTTCTAGAGCCTTAAAACAAATGGCTAAAGAATTACGTGTACCAGTCTTAGCGCTTAGTCAATTATCACGTGATGTTGAAAAATCAGCTGATAAGCGTCCAACACTGGCACACTTAAGAGAATCAGGATCGATTGAGCAAGACGCTGATATTGTTATGTTTATACATAGAGAAGAATATTATGCAGCTTCAAACGATGGTGATCAAACAGGTCAAACTGAGATTTTAATCCGTAAAAACCGTCAAGGTCGTATTGGAGAAATAGACTTTATATTCACACCACAATACTCTAGATTTGATGAACAATCCAAAAGAGAAGATTCGCCTAATTAAACATTAAAAAAACCTGGAAAAATTCCAGGTTTTTTAATGTAAATATTACTTGTTGAATGCTGAATACATCCAAATATGTTTTTCAAAGGATGCAACGGTACCAATTAATAGGTCAGCTGTTTCCTCATCTGCGGCATCTTGACTAACTTTAGTTAATGCTTTAAATTCTTTAACTAACTGTTTCAAGTCTGCGATAACTTCATCAACCATTAATTTAGAATCTAATGTGTCTGTTTCTTTAAGTGTTGTTAATTTTAGATAAGCACTTAATGTTGATGACGGTTTGCCACCGATAATAATCAATCTTTCAGCAAATTCATCGTATAATGCATTGACCTCATCGTAAAGTTCTTCAAATTTTTCATGTAACATGAAGAAACTTTTGCCTTCGATAAACCAGTGATAATGATGTAACTTTGTGAAGAATGTAGCAAGATTGGCTACTTGTTGATTCAATCCATCGTGTAATTGATTGTTCATAAATATACCTCCCTTTCTTTAGTTTCATTATACCAAATTATAGGGGCTTTGTGGTAAAATATATAGGCATGTTGATAGAAACGAGAGGACTATATGGTAAAAAACACGTATTTCAATATTTTTATATCATTTTTCAAAATTGGACTGTTTACTTTTGGTGGTGGCTACGCGATGATGCGTGTCATGGAAAAAGAATTTGTAGATAATAAAAAATGGATGGATTCAAAATCTATGTTAGAATTATTGGCAATTTCACAATCAACACCAGGACCATTTGCAATAAATAGTGCGACATATATAGGTTACCAACAAAAAAAGGTATGGGGATCCGTTGCTGCAACCTTAGGGGTTGTGCTACCTTCATTTTTTTTAATTATATTAATTTCTATATTTTTAGAGGCATTTAGTACAAATGTTTATATTCAAAATGTCTTAAAGGGTATTAATGCGGGTGTTGCAGTATTAATCTTTCAAGCATGGTTTTCACTATCTAAAAATATCGGTGTCACTGCAATAAATATTATTTTAATGGCGATAGGCTTTTTCATATCGTTATTTATTCCAAGTTTTTCAGTAATTTACTTAATTTTAATTACTGCAATGTTTGCAATTATTTATGGATTGATTAGGAATCGAGGTCAAGTTGATGTCGATGTTAATTGAGTTAGTTAAACTTTTTCTTATATTCTTTAAAGTAGGGCTGTTTACCTTTGGTGGTGGCTATGCGATGATTCCTTTAATCCGTAATGAGGTTGTTGGTGCTGGTTATTTATCACTGATGCAAGTTGATCAATTTATTGGTATTGCAGAATCTACACCCGGACCGTTTGCAATTAATATTGCAACCTTTGTTGGGTATAATTCTTATGGTGTATTTGGTTCGATACTTGCCACATTAGGCGTTGTTTTACCAAGTTTTATCATAATCATATCAATTGCTATATTTAGTGCTAAAATACTAAAGGCAAAACCTGTACAAAATGCCCTAAGTTGGATTAATCCTTTAACACTTGGGTTAATACTTTCTGCAGGTGTATCCGTTGTTATAAATGCAATTTTTGGTGGTATGGATGGATTGGTTGCCTTTGATGCAGACTATATTGGTTTAACAATCTTTGGTGTCATATTGCTTTTATCATTATTCGTTAAAAAAATTAATCCAATTATATTGATTTTATTGTCCGGTATACTTGGTTTAATTGGTTATTCTATTTTCTAAGGAGAAAATTATGTTTGAAAGATTAGAAGTCATGAAAAAAACATATTATGCGTTGCAAGCAAAGTTAGCAACAGGCATTACAGATGTTAAAGAAATGACGAAGCTTATGAAAGAACTTAAAAGTTTAGAAGATGCTGTAAAAGCATATGAAAAATACTTGAGTTATCAAGAACAATTAAAAGATATAACAGAATTACTAGAAATTGAAGAAGAAGCTAGTGTTTTAGAAATGGCCAGAACAGAAAGTTCTGATTTAGAAGATAAATTGGAGCAACTTGAAGAAGATTTACGTATTCTTTTATTACCTAAAGACCCAGATGATGATAAAAACGTTATTATTGAAATAAAGGGTGCTGCAGGTGGAGATGAAGGTAATATCTTTGCAGGTGATTTGTTTAAAATGTATTCTAAGTATGCAGAAAACATGGGTTGGAAGATTAATGTTGTTAACACCACACCTGGTTCTAGTGGTGGGTTTACCGGCATAGAGTTTATTGTATCTGGAGAAAATGCATATAGTTATCTAAAACATGAGTCTGGGGTACACCGTGTTCAACGTGTACCAGAAACAGAAAGTCAAGGTCGTATTCATACATCGACTGCCGTTGTCTTAGCACTACCTGAACAAGAAGAGATTGAATATGATATTAAATGGGAAGATATCCGATTTGATACATATAACTCATCTGGTGCAGGTGGACAGTCTGTAAACACAACATACTCAGCTGTAAGGTTGACACATATTCCAACTAATGTTGTTGTAACCAGTCAAGAAGAACGTAGTCAACATGCCAATAAAGATAGAGCATATAAGTTGTTGGTAACGCGTATTTATGACAAAATATTACAAGAACAATTAGAAAAAGAAGGCGAAAGTAGAAAAGCTTTAGTCGGACGTGGCAATCGTAGTGAAAAGATTCGTACATATAATTACCCACAAAATAGAGTTACTGATCATCGTATCGGATTAACACTCAATCGATTGGACGCGATTATGGAGGGGCGTATTGATTTAATTATTGAACCACTCTTAAACGCATTCCAAAAAGAAGCATTAGAAGGACAAACAACGTGACGCTTGAACAACTTGTAAAAACATATGAAAAAAAAATATTTAAGCTAGATAAAGACCCACATGCTATGCACTGGTTGATTGCAGAATTATCTGGTCATTCACCAACTGAATTTTATTTAAGTATGTCAGAAAAGGTTACACAAGACATTCAAGATAAGATTGAAAAAGGATTTCAACAGTATGCAATTGAAGGTATGCCTGTCCAACATATTGTTGGTTATTCATACTTTTATGGCTATAAATTTAAAGTAAATGATCAAGTATTGATTCCAAGAAGAGAAACTGAACAACTCGTTGAAGAAACGATACATATCTATGATACATATTTCAATAATTCTAAAGTGGATGTACTAGATTTAGGTACTGGTAGTGGTGCAATAGCAATCACACTATCGATTGAAGAACCAAGTATGAGTGTTGATGCATCAGATATTTCAACCAGTGCGATTATGGTTGCTAAAGCAAACCAGCTAGAATTATCTTCTAGAGTGAATTTTATACAATCTGATTGGTTTTCAAACATCACTAAAAAATACGACATAATTGTAGCAAATCCACCGTATATACCAAACAATGAACCGGTGGAGGATATTGTATTAAAAGAGCCTAGTTTGGCACTTTTTGGCGGTTTGAGTGGACTTGAGCCATATGAAATCATTTTAAAAAATGCTAAAAATTTTTTAAAGGAAAAAGCGGTCATTGGATTTGAACATAGCATGTATCAAAGCGAACATTTAAAAGCGTTGATATTAAAGTATTTTAAAGATGCTTGTATTAAGCAACTAAAGGATCTGCAAGGTAAAGATCGTATGACGTTTGTTGGATTAGGGGGTATATTTAATGAATAATGTGTTGATATTTCCAACCGATACTGTTTATGGATTAGGTACACCTTACTTAAACAAAGACGGGTTAAATAAGATTTACGAAATCAAAGGTAGGGACTTTAATAAACCGGTTGCTATATTGATATCTAATTTTGAACAAGCAAATCAAATTGCTATCATTCATGATAATGCACTTAAAGTAGCTAAACATTTTTGGCCGGGTGGGTTAACAATTGTATTTAATTCAACCAAAAGTTATTACAACGTCAGTGGTGAAAAAACAATTGGTCTACGTATGCCAAATCATAAGTTAGCACTAGATTTAATTCATTCGTATGGTCCTTTAAAAACAACGTCTGTGAATTATTCAAATCAAGCACCATTAAATGATTATAAAATGATTAAAAAAACATTTGGAAAGCTTGTTGATCAAGTCTATCCAAACACACAAAGATTAACACAGGTATCCTCAACGGTTATTGACTTTACACACGATTTACCATCACTTATTCGTCTTGGTGATGTAACTTTAGAGGAAAT